>JALZUU010000144.1 GCA_023300665.1 Saprospiraceae bacterium
GGTGTTTTAAAACGAGGTGTTTTTTTTCTTTATCTAAGGTTACCATAAGTTTTGTAATGGGAATATCTTGATTGGAACCTGCGATAGATAGCGATGGAATTTTTAGGCTAGCTGATAATAAAGGTGGATGTACATTGGCATTAAAAAAAGAGGAATCTTGGTTTTCAATCCAGAGATTGTTTGCAGCTTGTGCTTGGTGAAAATTGCGCCAAGCTTGGGTTGTCTCTTCTGGAAAAAGTGGTAAAAATCTTGCGGCTAATCGAGCATCGGCAGAGACGAAGGTATCTAAAAAAATCTGATCTACTCCATCAGCATGAAACGGTAAAACGAGGGTTCCAAAATAAGAAGGAGCGATTTGATCAGGAGACAAACTACGCAAAAAATGAGGAGATAGATGAATTATAGATTCGGATTTAGGCAGCGTAGCCAACCTATTATTTAGTTTTAATTTTATTTTAGAAATATTGGATTTCTCCAGTACTTGTAAGTGCTTTGCGACTGGCAACCATTGCTGGTAAAAAGCCCAAAGTGAAATCGGTTCATTAAAATTTTCCTGATAAAAATTAACCAACTGCTCATGGGAACCAGACGGTGTCAACGAAATTAAACCCTGACTTAAAAATCTCATTTTTTCCCGTAAGGGCCTCCAATTTATTTCAGTCCAAAATTCCCGTACCCTCAAGCGGGTATCTTCATAAAAGATTGTTTCTGGTTTTAGTAAAAAATCAAGATCTGTGATCCGTTTTAATCCTTCTTCCATGACTAAGTCCGAATTGGTGGACGGAATTCGATGCTTATTTTCTTCCCAAATATCTTTAAATAGTTTAAAATATTTTTGTTGAATCGCTGCTCTTTCAATCGGCTTTTTGGCCGACAAAGTCTCTAGTACTGTCTCGATATTTGATAGGATTTTTTCTAATTTTTGAGCAAGTGGATCGGTAGAAATTTCCTTTAATTGTTTGGACAAAGGCCTCCACCAATTTTCCGCAACAGGAGCGATAGGTAATTCCCAAACCAAGAAACCATATTCGGCCAAACTAAAAACATAGTCGACAATCTCGTCTTGATCTGCCGCTACTTCAGAGAGAATATATGCTAATAGTTCTTTAAATAATATTGGATTTTTGTCTTTTAGAAAACTAGCAATTAAATCAATTACGGGCTGTTTTTCAATCCTTTGTACGGATTCTATATTTCGGGTATTGTGTAAAAAAACATATTCTTCCTCGATCAGTTGAATCGAATAATTAAGACTTATTTTTTGATTTTGAAAATAGGCTGAATGATATCGAAGCAGCTCTAACAACTGACCTAATAAAATATTATTGAGTCGAAAACGATAGTGAATGCTTCTTGGATTTACCTCCTTTTTATCTACCTGACCTAGATGGGTAAAGCTGCTAAAAGGACTGGTCTTCCCTGCCATCCGACTAGCAATTTGCCAAAGACTGCGCGCGGTTTGTTGTTCTTTTTTTCGAAGGGTCGGCGGAAGTTGATCGATAATTTTCTGGACACGTCCTGCTAGGGAATGGCTGGTCATTTGGAGACCGTTTAACAAACTGGGATTATTAGCATCTTGACATAGATCCGCTACCGTTTGATAATATAACTTTGTCCATTCTTCCTCGGCAAGAAGACTGTTATCTTCCGAGAGGCGATTAAGGGCCAGAAGCATGGAGGCTGGTAGGCCTGCAATACGTAGGAGGATGGGGGGAAAAGTCATGAGGGAAAGATACGGTTTTTTTAGGTTCTGGCTTGATATATCGCTTTAAAAACTAGCTATTAAACCTATCGTTTTACGAAACCTTGCTTGGCTCTTTTGCTTGCTCGCGGGTTTCGCAAAACTAGTGTTCCCCTTTAAGAAGATTCAGCTTTACGAAACCTTGCTTGGCTAGTGCTTGCGCGCAGATTTCGTAAAACTAGTGACGAGTGACGAGTTATTAAACGAACATCACTGAAAATCACTAACTTTCCCTAAGATATTTTCTATGACTTTTTGGTAGAATCGTTTTTTCTCAGTGATAATTTCTGCGGTTCCATCCATACCTTGATCGAATAAGACTACACGATTATAGGATGTTCGTAATCCGTTGGTTAAGGCGACCGAAACAGGGTATCCAGCATTTCGCGATACCTTTCCGATATGAACGATTCTGCCCTCGACAGAACCATACTCATGGTAAGAAAAAGAGGCGAGTTTAATAATCACGGTTTGTCCTACTTTGACCTTTCCTTTATCTAAAGAAGGTAAGTAAAGAAATCCCATAATGCTATCTGTTCCAGGCGGAATGATACTCATTAGTTCGGCTCCTTTTTGAAGGTATTGATCTTCATTTAGAAGGTTATGGAAAGAAATATTACCATCCACTGGAGCCTGTAAAAGAAATTTCATTTTCCATCCGCTAATTTCTGTTTGAAGTCGATTTAGACTTTCACCAAGTTGAATAAAGTTATCGTTATTATCGTCTTGGTAATCTTTATTAATGTTGACCTTATCATTTTTAATCGACTCAATCTGAACTTTATAATCTTCAATATTTGCTCGATTATTTTTCATTTCTTCTCGAACACTTTCTATATTGTAAGATACTTTTTCAAGATCTTGTAAGGCTAAATTTCCACCTGCATAAAGTTGTTGAAATCGTTTTTGTTTGACCTTTAACAGATCTAATTTTTTTTGATTACCCTCCATCTTATCCATCTGAATTTTAATATTTCGATTCAGTGTTTGAATTTGACGGTCTAGTTTTCCTTTCGATTGATTTTGAAAATTCTGACTACTGCCATATTGATAAGCATTTAAGTTTTTTAGAAAAATTGCGTAGGCTGTTTGCAAGTTTCCAATCTGCAAACCACGAATGGGTTTTAGTCGGAGCATCTCAGATCGCGCGCTATTTTTATAGTCTATCACCAAAGAATCTAAGAACAATACATCCTTAAAATCAGCCGTACTTCCCATGACCGCGAGTAGTTTTCCTTTTTCTACTTCCTCTTCGTTATTCACCATCAACTTAGCGATATGGCTCTCCGTACGTGCGACCAACTTTACCGGAGGACTCAACGCCGTCAAGGTAATCGGTACTTTTATTTTGTCTGGATATTTTACCCACCAACTCAACCAACCGATCACGACCACACAAGCCAACACGACCACCGTTCCCCACTTCACCACTCTTCCAGGTGGCGTTCCGAGGATTTCCTGTACCTCTTCACTTCTGAGTTCGATTCTTTCGTGTTCTTCCATTTAAGCTCCTAATTCAAGTTGATTTCTAACTAAATAATAGTAAGCACCCCGTAGCGCGGTCAATTCGGTATGACTACCTTGCTCGACCACTTCCCCACTTTCTAAGACAATAATATTGTCGGCGTTTTTTACGGTACTCAAACGATGCGCCACCACGATGACCGTTCGATTTTTAAAAAACTGTTCTAAATTTTCCATAATGATCATCTCATTATAGGCGTCTAAAGCATTGGTTGCTTCGTCAAAAAATATGTACTCTGGATCTTTGTAAACTGCCCGAGCAATCAACAATCGCTGCTTTTGTCCTTGACTCAATCCAACGCCATCATCTCCAATTTTAGTATTATAACTCAAGGGCATCGACTCTACAAAGGATTGAATATTGGCTACCTTAACAGCTTCTAATAATTTCTTTTTATCTACTCTTGTTTCTCCTAATGCGATATTATTGGCAATCGTATCTGAGAAAATAAATCCTTCTTGCATCACTACCCCACACTTACTTCTCCATAATTTATTTTGTAGATTAGCTAGATTAACTTCGCCTAATTTTACCGTTCCTTTTGAGGGTTGATAGAAATTTAAAAGTAATTTAAGCAAGGTCGTTTTTCCACTACCACTGGTTCCAACAATCGCCGTTGTTTTTCCTTTCGGAAATGCCACTGCTACGTCTCGTAAAATAACGGGGGAATGTGGTCCTCCATATTGGAAGGTAACATTATTTAAAATAAGATCGCCACCTTCTGGAAGAATATTTATATTCGCTCCTGGTTCTTCTTCATTTTTTTGAACATGAATTTCATTCATTCGTTCGAGACTAATTTTAGCATCTTGCCCCGATCGGAAAAAGTCTATTAGTTGTTCAATTGGTGCATTTAGTTGTCCAATAATATACTGGACAGCTAGCATTCCTCCAAGCGTCATCGATCCTTCAATAACTGCTTTAGCTGCATAAAAAGTGATGACAATGTTTTTAGATTCATTGATCAAAGAAGCACCGAAACGTTGCATCTGATCTAGCTGTAAAGTTTTAAGGCTCAATCTAAAAAGTTTGGCTTGAATACTTTCCCAAGCCCAACGTTTTTGTTTTTCTGCGTTGTGCAATTTAATTTCTTGGATTCCTCCTACGAGCTGAATAAGGTTGGATTGATTTTCAGAAAGTTGATCAAATCGGTGATAATCATATTCTTTTCTTTTGGAAAAAAACAACATCACCCAAACCAAATACGCCACGGTGGCCAAAGAGAAAATCAAGAAAATTGTACTATCATAAAACAACAGTATTCCACCAAATATGATGAAGTTGATCATCGAAAATAAAGTAATCAAAGAAGCCGAAGCCAGGAAGTCCTCTATCCGTTGGTTATCATAAATTCTTTGTAAAATATCTCCTGTATGTCGTGTATCAAAAAACTTAATCGGTAGTTTCATCATCTTAATTAAAAAATCAGAAACCAAACTAATATTGATCCGAATACCGATATGCAACAAGAGCCAGGAACGAATATATTCAATTGAAATTTGACTAAAAAAGAGGACCAATTGTGCGACTAAAATAATCACGATATAATCAAAATCACGGTTGGTAATACCATGATCTACCAAAGTCTGCATCAAAAAGGGAAAAGCTATTTGCAAAATGCTTCCCAGTAAAATACCAATAAATAATTGGAAAAGATAAGGTTTGTATTTAAAGAGATAAGCCCAGACATAGCTAAAACTACCTTTGTTTTGTTTTTCACCATCTCGTTCAAAAAAGTCTGGTGTTGTTTCTAAAAGCAATAAAATTCCAACCTGTTCTCCCTCTTGGATATCGGAAGCCCAACCTTTCATAAATTCTTCTCGCGTAATCTTTACTTTTCCCGCCGCAGGATCGGCAATCCAAACATGCTTTTTATTGATCTTCTCAACAACAAGAAAATGATTTTGTCGCCAATGAGCGATACAAGGGAGTGGTAAATCATCTATCAATTTTTCATAGCTAACCTTAACGCCCAAAGAATGTAATCCAATTGCTTCGGCAGCATCACTAATTCCCATCAAAGAAACACCATCCACATCCACATTACTCAAATCACGCAAGGTATCCTGACGGTACCGACGACCATGGTACGCAGCGATCATCCTTAAACAGGTTGACCCACAGTCCATTGCGTCTAATTGTCGATAACTTGGAAGTTTATTTCGCATTCGTATGTTTGCAGGTTTATTTCTTTTCTTTATTCAGCTTTTGCTAACTGAAATGGTAATTAGGATTAAAAATGATGTTTAAAATGGGCTATTCTGAATGTCCTAAAGTTCTCTCTTTTACCAATTTATTGGCAAATTATTCTTTTTTATATTAATAGAACACTCCAGAATAGGCGCTTAGTTTTGAGCAAAGCTCAAAACAATGAATTCAAAAAATACACCTGATTTTATAGAAAATTTAGAACGGTAGGTAAAATAGTATAAACGGTATTAAATACTTATTAAGCGGTCAAATTACATAAAAAAATATATAACTCGATTAGGATTTTTTATGATTTTTTTAATAGAAAAGCTAGTAAGTAAATGGACAAAATAGATGCCAAGGGAGGGGAATTGTTTGATTGTTGAATCGTTGAATCGTTGAATCGTTGAATCGTTGAATCGTTGTGATCTTGTGATCTTGTGATCTTGTGATCATTAATTAAGATAAGGTATTATTAATTTAGACCGGGTAGTTCGTTGTCTTTTGTGTAAAGGATGGAATCTTTGATTACTGGATAGGGATCTTGACTTTGTTTGTGTATTACTATGGAAGAGAAAAGTGAGGAGATTAAGCCATTTGCAGTTGATCTTTGAAGGAGAAATAGCAATAATACAAGGAAGCTGAATTGTTAAGGCTTGAAAGATTCAACACCTCAACAATTCAACACCTCTCCTTCTACATCAATCCAAACATTTTAGCATATTTGAGCATTTCTCCTTGGTTACTGATTTTCACTTTTCCAGTAAGGAGTGCCATCATTGGGTTTAACTTTCCAGTTACAATGCCCATAAAATTTTGGTCAGATCCACTTACGACACATTTAGGAGTTCCAACAAGGCCTTCGGCTGATTCGATTTTATTATCAGCTACGGAGATGGTATATTGTCCACCATCTGCACCACTAATATCAAAGTGAAAGGTTGTCTCTACGCCTTCTAGTGCTTCGGGTTTTACTTGAGCAGGAAGACCTTGAATAAATTCTTTTGCAGTCATTTCTCTATTATTTAGGTAAATTGTTTGACGAAGTTTTTGAACAACTTCATATTTGACCACAAAATAAAAAAGTTTGCGGTGATATTTATTGAAATATTAATTTTTTCTTCTTCCTAATTCATAACCGATGACCCTTGCATTAGGATACCGTTCTTTCATAATTGAATTTAAAAAATTATAAGCGTTTGTTTCTGCTCTAAAATCTCCTAAAAGGTAAGCATAGCTACCATCTTTACGCTGCTCTTTGAAAATATTACCATGACGAGAAAAGATATCGTGACTCATCGGCAGTTCAGACATAGAGGTCATAAATTCTACTTTATAACCAGTGTAATTTACAGGCAATTCATTCGCTTTACGCAAAGTGTTTTCTGTATTCACTTTTATCTCACCTTGGTTGCGGTTATTTTCTGGATTATTAAAAATAGCATCATCCTCGGTTCTTTTCATTTCTTCTGTTACAGGAGTTGCTGGTCTAACCTTTTGCCTCGTAATTTGTCCAGAAGGCTTTTCAATTTTTTGTTTAACCGGTGTATTGTTAGTGGTCGTCTCTTGTCTCTTATAGTTCGTAGAACCACTTACTCGACTCGATTCTTCTTTAGCATTTTCCATTTTTTCAAGTACTGGCTGCTTCGCTGGTATTTTAGTAGAAGGTGCTGGTGTGGATGGTATTTTGGTAGAAGGTGTTGGTGCAGATGGAATTTGTTGTGATTCTGGAGCAATGGGCTTGTCTACTTTTATAGAAATCATAGAAGTATTGGTCTCTTCTTTTTCACCAGATCCAGCTTCTTGTTCTTTGATTTTTTCATCAATTTCTTCAACAGATAATTGCTTTCTGATTTCTTCTGGCAACTCTTCGCCTGCTTGAACCTGTACTTGCTCTGCATTTTGAATTTCATTCAACATTCTTTCAAACTTCTCTGCTTCCTTAATCTCAAATAAAGATTTTTTTGGTTCACCAGTATTATTATATCCTACTACTTTAAGTTCTGTTCGTCGATTTCTAGCGTGTTCACGATCGTCACAATCTACGCCATTTTTACACCCATTCACCAATAGCGTTTCTCCATATCCTTTTGATAATAAGGATTGTTTACTTACACCGTTTTTTATTAAATAATCGACCACACCTTTTGCTCTTCGATCTGATAATCTTTGATTACCCTCATCTTTTCCATTAGAATCTGTGTGAGAACCAATCTCAATTAACAAGGTTGGATTATCTTTTAAGACCCCTACTAATTTATCCAATTCTCCTCTCGCTGCAGTTCGAAGTCGTGCACTGTTTGATTCATAATAAATATTTTCAATTTCAATCGCCGTATTCATTTTAATCGGCTGAATCTCTACATTGGCTAATAAAGTTCCTTGCTTATTTCGCTCCGTCAATACATCCGATACTCCAGGCGTTACTTCTCCTACTCCATCAAAACAAAGGATACAACCTTCCACATTAACGTATGCTTCCATCCGCTTTACGAAATAGTCTTTCTTTCGAATCATCACCGTATAGTGATTTCCTTGTTCAAAATTTAAGGCAAAAGTATGAACGGGGTGATCTTTTAAATCTAAGACTGGCTTATCAGTCGTATTATTATAAACTTCAATAGTCGCTCCTTGAATAGCGTTTACGGGTTCATCTTTTTCCCTTGGTTCTGCCATCGTTACTTCAAAACGGTAACCAGGCTTTCGCTTCATCCGAACTTTTAGGTAAACCGATTCTCCTGCTGATTTTCCAACGGTAGAGATAGGCAATTCCATTTCTTCGAATACTTTTTTAGTTACTTGCACAAGGTATTCCTTTCCAGGATCAACTTCCGCAAGAAATACCCCATTTTTGTTGGTAAGGGCTTTTGTAACCGGTGTATTAGTCGCTTTATCAAGCACTAAAACTTCCGCTACATTTAGATATCCTCGATTTCCATCCTCAAATACATATCCCTCAATCGTCACTTTTTGGCCAAAAACTGTCAAAGTCAATAACATAAAAGATAGTAGTAATAGTAAATTCAATTTTCTCATTCTATTCAGCAGATTTTATTCGTTATTCAAAAAAATTCATCATAGTTATTTTAGTATACGTTTTTTTAGACGTTGTACTATCGACAAAGATACTATAAAGTGTATATTAACAGGACGAAGATTCTATTCTAGAGGTTGCACCCAAGGTTAGTATATTTTTACCATCTTTGTCCATCAATTATTTTACCAACGATTTATATATATGAAAATTGTCTTTATGGGTACTCCAGACTTTGCGGTACCTTGCTTGAAAATATTATTAGAAAACGGCTATGATGTGGTAGGAGTGATCACTTCAACCGACAAAATGGGGGGCCGAGGAGGTAAACGACTCATCGAATCTGCTGTAAAACGCTACGCAGTTGAACAGAATTTGACCATTTTACAGCCTAAAAATCTAAAAAATCCAGATTTTTTGGCAGAATTGGCCGCTTTAGAAGCTGACTTACAGATTGTGGTCGCTTTTCGTATGCTGCCCGTCGCGGTCTGGGATATGCCACCCCTCGGAACGGTCAATCTCCATGGTTCTATTCTACCCAAATATCGAGGTGCCGCTCCAATCAATTGGGCCATCATCAACGGAGATCAAGAAACAGGAGCTAGTACCTTCTTTCTAAAACATGAAATTGATACCGGAGATCTACTTTTTGTAGATAAAATGCCCATTTTACCGGATGATACGGCTGGAACCGTCCATGATAAATTAATGGAACTGGGGGCTCAACTGATCCTAAAAACCGTCAATGCCATTGCTGCGGGCGAATATACACCTACTCCACAAGATCCCGCGCTAGTCAGCAAAGCACCTAAAATCTTTACCGAAACCTGCGAAATTGACTGGAATCAACCAACTCATAAGGTCTATAATTTTATTCGTGGCCTTAGTCCGTATCCAGCAGCTTGGACCACTTTTAAGGAACAAAATCTAAAAATTTACGAGGCTCGACCTGAACTGATTGAGCACGACTACCGTCCAGGCACCGTCTTAAGTGATTATAAAAAATATCTAAAATTTACAACAGCAGACGGAATCATCGATGTTCATGAACTGAAAATGGCGGGGAAAAGAAAGATGAATGTAAAAGATTTTTTAAACGGAATTAAAGCTTAAAGTAAAAGTACTTCTAAATTTTCGGCTCAATTTATGCAATTAATTTATATACGTTTTCAACGTTGAAAATTATTATTAATAAATATTAAAGCATGATAAAGACGATTGATTTAAATTTTACTGGACAATCCAAAACAATTGGAGTGTTTTTATATGAGACATCTGAAGGACCTATTTTATTAGAAACAGGACCTTTTTCTTGTTACCCTACCCTGTGTAAAGGTATTCGAGAATTGGGTTATACACCAGAAGATATTAAGCACGTTTTTGTTACGCATGTACACCTTGACCATGCAGGTGCCGCTTGGGCGTTTGCAAAGTTGGGCGCTAAAATTTATACACACCCATCTGGAAAAGATCATCTGGTTGACCCTACTAAATTATTGGCTTCTGCTGAAAGAATTTATAGAGATCAGATGAATAAATTATGGGGCGAGATGCGTCCTATCTCTAAACCAACGGTCATGAGTGTAAAAGATGCAGAGATGATTAGAATTGGAGATACCGTGGTACGTTCTTGGCATACGCCTGGACACGCAAAACACCATATTGCTTGGCAAATCAACCGTGAACTTGTCGCAGGAGATATAGCAGGGGTAAAAATCGGCGATGGTCCTGTGGTGGCTCCTTGTCCTCCACCAGATATTGATTTAGAGGATTGGGCTTACTCTATCCGACGAATGAAAGCATTGGATTTAAATCGTCTTCACCTTACCCATTTCGGTAGCGTTGTAAATATTTCTAGTCACTTAGGTGAATTAGAAAAAAGGCTGGTTGATTGGTCAGAATGGATGCGTCCATTTGTAGAAGATGAAACTCCAAAAGATAAAGTAATTGGATTGTTTGAAGATTATGTCAACGGACAATTAAAGGCTACTGGCCTTTCTGATGAAAATATTAAAAAATACGAAAAGGCCAATCCTGCTTGGATGAGCGTCTATGGATTGACTAGATTTTGGTCGAAAAAATTGAAATTGGTTAAGTAAATAGGATACATAAATTCTATCTTGCTAATAAAAAATAAAATTGTGCTACTGGATTTCTGATCTAGTGGCACTTTTTTTATGTATCAACAATGGTCTTTACTGAAAGAAGTTATTTAAAAATGAAATATCTCTAAATCTGATTAGTCATACACTCTAACTAAAAGCAAGTACAATACTCTCTTCCAAACGGACATCTAATCGGTTCAAATTTACAGGTAGCAACATGCCAATAGTAGGTAGTTAGAATGGGAACTTCACGGGAAAGGAGCTCAATAATAGTTTGGTACTTTAGGGATTGATGGACGCGAGGAGGGAAATAAATTAATAATCCATATGCTTTGAGTAGATTGGTAAAAGCCTCTACTACTTTTCTGATTTGCTCAGTAGAAAGTTGGTTTACAGGCGGAAATTGTATGGGTTGAATGTTTAGGTATTCATCCAATATCATAAACAAAGCCTGATCCACCTCTGCCTCTAATGCTTCGGGGGTATCTGGATATACTTTATCTTCCATTAAGCCTTTTACACTGTCAGCTGAAGATTTAAAATCTCCTATTAACTGATCTATATATTTTTCCATTAACTCTTTCTAATTTGAAGGGTCTGAACCTTTACACGCTTCAAGATGCTACTTTTTCATACCCGTTTTTCCGCTTTATCTAAACTTCTATTAACTGATAAGACCTGATAACTTAGGTTCAGCTGCTATAATTTACGACATTGAGTAGCAAAAGTTTCTTTGAAATGGGTAGATTTTCTGTAAGAGTTATCAGAAAACAATGATATTTTTTTTGTTAAAAAAGGTTTAGGGAAGCTCGTTAGGCGGCTACCTCTTCCTCATAGAATTCATAGGTAAAGCTATCTACTTGCTCGCCAGTGGGGCTGCTGATGGTCATCGTTTGGATATAGCCATGATCACCAAATTCGTAGACAGTAGATTCTAAAATGGCTCCGCCACCTCTTGCTCGTTCATGTTTGATTATTCGTTGTTGATCGTCATGTTCCCAAGTTTCTACCAATTGGCTATCTTGGACTAAATCATCCATTAGATAACTGCTGCGATTGCCCGCCTCATCGTATTCGATGGTATCGGCTCTTAATACTTGGTCTTTTTCGTCGTAGACCTCTATTTCGATTAATTGGCCTTTATCATCAAAGAAATAATCATAAAACTGTTGGACAGGTGGTTCTCCCTTCATCTCAATTTTTCTACTGACCGGACGACCATGATCATCATAACTGATATTGTGCTGCTGCTCTAAGGTCTCTCCTTCTCCGTGTCGAATTTCTTCGAGCACTTTCCCTTCTTGATCTAATCGATGATAAATTTTTTCTTCATAAACCCCATCTTGATCACGGATTGTCATGGTCACACTATTATCGGCAGGTTCATATTCAAAGGTTGTGATTGATTGACCACCATTTTTATATTCAACTGTTTTAGTGGCTGGTTTACCATTTTCATTCAACACATAGCTAGTAATCTGATCAGGTACCTCATCCCCTGAAAACTGTTGTTCTTCTAATAAATGAGATTCCCCATCAAACTTGCGAAGAATTCGTTGCTCTGTTGATCCATCCGTATAATAATAGGCTTCTTCTGTTAGGTTCCCAGCAATATCTCGCACTTCCAAAGTTCGTAAAGTCGGCTCTTCAAGCAAGTCAGTTAAAACACGACGCGTAATGGATTTTATTTTTTTCATTAAACAGTTTTATTTGCTTCTGGCTTCTTGTACTCTTCTATTGCGGTCGAGTGAAGCAAGTAGCAGATTTTATATTAAGGAAGCCTTCTGATTGGCAAAGCATCATAACGTTAAACAATTCAACATCTTTTAAAATCTAAAAGTCGCTCCTAAACTTGGTAAAATCGGCAATTGATCTCGTCGTTCAAAACGAACACGATCAAAAAAGAAGATATTATCTCGATCATACGCATTGGTAACACTCGCGGTAATTTGTAGGTTTGATCTTTTAGAAAAAGTAATTGTCTTTTTAAAACTAAAATCTAACCGGTGATAATAAGGTAGTCGACCATCATTTCTTGAATCAGAAAAATCAATTCCTAGATCAGCATTTTCCGTTAGGATATCCGATGAAATTCCACCTTGTAGGTTGTAATTGGAAAAGAAACCTTCTGTCAATGTAAACGGAAATCCAGATCCTAGATTCCATCGCATCCCTAGTTCCCAACTCTTATCATCTCCAAAAGTATAGGTACCTAAAAAGTTTAAATTATGTCGACGATCAAAAACAGTATTAAATGTTTGTTCTCCATCAAAACGATCTACATAACCTAAAGAGTAAGCCAACCAAAAATAAAAATTAGGATCTTGGTATTTGGCTAGAAAATCAATTCCATATGCTTTTCCAGTTTCTGTGCTAAATTCAGGATCTCTTTCACTCAATTTATCTCGGTTGATATTGATCAATTGGCTAAAGCGCTTATAATACGGCTCTACATTTAAGGTGATTTTCTTACTTACATCATATTCAAATCCAGCAACCAAATGCTGTGCTAATTGCAGACGATTATCCGTAGGATTACGTGTACCAGGTTCAAAGATGGTTTCTTCTGGCCCAGATAAGAATCCAACGAATAGATTTACAATATCTTCTTCGTTGATGGTACTCACTAAGTTTTGAGAGTAAAACCCACCCGCCGCTTTAAATCGGAGACGATCCGAAATATTGTATTTCAATCCTAATCGTGGTTCAGGAGATAAAGTTCCTTGACTCGCGTAGAATTGGATACGAATACTAGGTTCAATCACTAACTTATCTGTTTTGATTTTATATTTGAAAAAACCAGATAATTCAGAAGTAAAATCTTCTTGTTGGAAAGAAATTCCTAAGAAATTTCGGAATTGAAAATTGGTATTAAAACCACTAAATTCAAACCCGTATTTTATTTCATTATCATTATTAAAATAAGTAAAATCAAGTCCTCCAGAAAAACTCGTAATACTACTAAAACGCGGATCATCCTCTCCTTGCTGTAAATTAATTTCATAATCAGAAAAAGCAAAAGTACCGTTGATTAAGAAACTCGAAGCCGGAGGAATTAAAGTGAAATTTGCCCCTGCACCAAAATTATCCCATTCAAAGTTTGCTACATTTTCAAAATTTACTTGATCACCAAAACGGAATCCAAAAAGATTAAACTTACTTCCGTTAGAAGTACCAAAGGATAATTTTCCATAGATATCATTAAAATTATAAGGTAGTCCTGCTGAATCAGCATAGCTATAAAGCGACCTAGAGGTTTGCTCCAAATAAGAATATTTTCCAGTCAATAGAAAAGAAGCATACCCTTTTCCTTCTTCTAATTTTTTAAGTGGTCCTTCAATCAGTACTTTAGAGAGAAAAGGATTCGCTGAAACCAACCCGCTAATATTTTTCTTATTTCCTTCTCTGGTATTAATATCTACAATCGCCGATACTCGACCACCATACTCTGCACTAAATCCTCCCGTCAATACATCTACATTACGAACCGCTTCTGTTTCAAATACGGAGAAAAATCCAATCGAGTGAAAAGGATTATAAATGGTCATCCCATCTAGTAAAATTTTATTTTGAATAGGTGATCCTCCTCGAATGTAGAGTTGCCCCCCTTGATCGCCCGTTTGAACGACCCCTGGAATAACCGTTAGGTACTGCGCAATATCTGGCTCACCTCCAATTGAAGGCATGGCTTTAATCTGCTTTGGCGTCAAGGTAACTGCTGAGATTTTCACCTCCGTCCTTGCTTCTGTTCGCGAAGCCGTTACATCTACCGTTTGTAGTTCTACCCCACCTTCTGAAATATACAAGGCTTGATAAGCATTACTTCCAGAAGAAATCTTCACCATCACACTAGTACTATCGTAACCGATATACTGAGCTACCAGTTGATATTCACCAACAGGAACATTGTTAATCGTAAAAAATCCTTCAATATCTGTGTTTGAGCCATAGGTCGTTCCCTGCAAAAGGACATTACTGAATGGAATCGGTTCACCAGTTTCTTTGTCATACACGTTTCCACGCACACTTCCAGTTTGAGCAAGCACTACAGAAGTACTTATTAAGAATAAAAAGAGTAAAAGGGTATTTTTCATAACAAAATTAGATTTAATACATCGCAACATAAGTTATTGAAGCGTTTGTCCAAACAACCTCATTGCATTAGGCGGGCAAAGATAGTAGATATGAAGGAGAATACAACGAAAGTTTTGGTTAAAGTCGCAGGTTGGCAGTTTCATTTCCTACTAATATCAGATTAGGGTGGTAATCTAATTATTGGAAAATTTACGATCTATTATTATGATAATTTTGAACTTAGAGATAGCATCTTGATTGTTGATAATACAAAAAAAGTTTGCTAAGCTTATTTCTTATACGTACATTTACCTTATTACTGCAAATATCAATACAAGAAAATGAATCTTCAAGAATTTAGTTTTGGAAACTATAGGTCATTTAAGGACATAAATACCCTGAATTTATCAGCTGCTAATATAAAGTCCAAGCATAAAATTACTGATATAGATAATATTATCCATGGTAAAAATGTTGAGAAAACTTCTTTTTTGAAGTCTAAGGCGATATATGGTGCAAACGCTAGTGGTAAAAGTAACATAGTAAAGGCTTTCGGTACTTTTTTTAGGATCATAAGTAATTCGGTCAAGGATGAGAATGTCTTAAATATGGTAGATCCTTTCAGACTTTCAACTGAAACTGAAAAAGAACCAACTTTTTTTCAAATAATTTTTTGGGATAAAGATGTAAAGTATCGTTACGGATTTGAATTGACAGATGAAAAAATTTATTCGGAGTGGTTATTTGGCAAACCTGGTGATCGAGAACAATGCTATTTTATTAGAGAGGGGTTAGAGATCATTAAAATTGATAAAACAAATTTTACTGAAGGACATAAATTGAAAATTTTGTTGTTTGATGAAGAAATGGAAGAAAATCAAATTTTTCGAGATAATTCTTTATTCCTTTCAACACTTTCAACATTTGGATTTGCTAAACTCTCCAAACAACTAGTTAAAAGTCTTACAACTTCTATTTACGTTATTAATGGATTGGGACATCAAGGAATGTTTGCACATGCAGGATTGGCTTTGGCTGATAAAAAATTAAAAAAATACATGTTAGACTTTCTTAAATATGGTGATATTGGTATTGAAGATTTAAATACAATTGAAATTTCCTTAGATGATTTACCTGATAACTTAGATGAAGATGCTAAAAAAGATTTTGATAAATTAAAAAACAGGAAACTTTTACTCTCCTTAAGGAAAAAATTTGATAAAAATAACAAAGTGGTAGCAGACGAATCTTTTTCTTTTAGGAGAGATGAATCAGAAGGTACTCAAAAACTATTTGAGTTGAGTCCTTTTATTTATCAGGCTATAATAGATAAAAAAACAATAATAATTGATGAATTTGATGCTCGGTTTCACCCTCTTCTAACAAAAAAACTTTTAGAATTATTCAATTCAAAAGAAAATGAAGGAGCACAATTAATTTTTACTACTCATGATACCAATTTATTGTCATCTGATCTTTTACGGAAAGATCAAATTGAGTTTGTTGAGAAGGATAAATTTGGATCCAGTCACTTGTATCCCCTTGTGCAATTTAAAGGTATTAGAAATACTGCCTCATTTGAAAAGGATTATATCCAAGGAAAATATGGAGCTATACCATTCTTAGGAGATTTTAATAAAATACTAAATATCCAAGACTAATGCCTAAGAAGACTAATGCAACAAAAAAAACTGATCGTAAAAAAGCTTGGTTGAGAAAGGCTAATTCTTCAAAATACAAAATAGGGTCTAAAGATCTCAATAAAACTATTCTTATAGTTGGAGAAGGTCAAACTGAAAAACTGTATTTTGAATCTTTTCCAGTTTTAACCTTAACTGTCAAAGCAATAGATTTAGGTGGTCAAAGTAAAATAAAATTAATAGAATCCACTGAAAGTATCATAAAAAATAATGATATTGAATACGACGAAGTTTGGTGTGTTTTCGATATGGATATAAAACACGGAGAAAAGGAATTCTCTGATTTTGATAATGCCATAAAAAGTGGAATTGCAAAAGGTTATAAAATAGCATACTCGAATGACTGTTTTGAGGTCTGGTTTTATTTACATTACTATTATACTGATCAGAAAAATCATAGAAAATTCTATTATAAAGCTCTTGGTAAACAATGGAATTGTAATTATGAAAATGATGGCAAAAAATATAGCTTTTGCAAAAACCTGTATTCCCTTTTAAAAGACGATTCAAGCGCTTCACAAGAAAATGCAATTAAGAGATCAAAAACACTGTATAATCTACAAGCTGATCTAGACTATCACAAACAAAATCCGATTACTAAGGTTTTCGAATTAGTGGAGTTCCTAAACTTAAATTGTAGAAAATAAAGGTCCCTTCTAGATCTCCCACCCACATAGAGTCTAAGTATTGGAATATCTTCAACATTTCAACATTCTTTCACAATAACTCCCCTATCCCCTCTCGGATGATTTCCATCTCACTGCTGGTGGCATCTACCACCGTAGAAGGTTGGTTTTTTCCAGGGCCACCATCGATGACCATACTCACTTGCTTGGCATAATCATCATAGATTTCGCTGGCATTGGTAAAATACTCTAGGATTTCATCGTCATTTTTTAAGGAAATAGATAGAATCGGTCGATCGAGTGCTTCGATAATAGCAATAGCGATATTATTATTGGGAATACGGACTCCAATGGTTTTCTTACGGTTAGAAAAAATACGGGGTACTTCTTTATTGGCTTTTAGAATAAAGGTAAAAGGTCCGGGGGTATTGCGGCGCAGTGCTTTAAAAACATCGTTATCTAATTGAGAAGCATAGCTTGCCAATTGACTAATATCTTTACAAATAAAGGTGAGATTTGCTTTTTTAGGATCTAATTGACGAATTCGACAGATCTGCTGAATCGCTTTTTGATTTTGAATATCACAACCCAATGCATAAACCGTATCCGTCGGATAGATAATAACGCCTCCTTTTTCAAGTACTTTGATAACTTGTTCAATCTTACGAGGAGATGGATTTTCAGGATGTATTTCTAATAACACCTTGTTTGATTATTTGATTAGTAGATTAATTGATATGCGGATTAACGCTTTAACGTAAGAATTGCTCAGAACGTTTGCCTAAACATACGATTTTTCCTTGGAAAGAAAATTTATGAAACGAAAAACGTTTACTAAACTTTAAAAGTTTAGTAAACGTTTTTCTATTATGTGTGTCTCTTTCTTCCCTCGCCTATGATCCTAAAGGATGGCCAGCGCTCAGACACACTTCAGGAAACATCCTCCTCTAAAGTAAACGTTTTACTATCTACATATCAAAGAATCCACCAATCAGTTAGTTAAGTCCAAATTCGTCATCCTCATCCCACATTTTAGCTAGGATATCACTAAAGACCATTTTAGATTCGATAAAATCTTTACCGATTACATTGAATTCACAAAGGCCATGCAAGACTAATTCCATATAAGAATAAGTATCTGCTTTCGAGATGGCTTTGTTGGCTTCTACTAATTTACGGAGTCCGGCTACTTTATCTAGCGTCTTTTTGTATTCTTTTTCAGGAGCATCGTTGAGTAAATCTACCGTGTTGCCGCCTGCAAACCAAGCGCGGATCGTTCCGTAAGGATCTTTATGCTCTCCCTTTTTTAGTTGATCTGGATTTGGAAATAATTCTAAAAACTGTTTTTTGACCGCTTTACCAATCAACGCAAGTGCTACACGATAAGGTCCTTCTTGTTCTCCTTCATAAACGAGTTCTACTTTTCCGGTAATAGCTGGTACTACGCCCCATAAGTCAGCGATTCGAGTGGTTGTTTTCTTTTCACCATTGATATACATTCTACGCTCTGCGGTAGAAATCAAATTTTCATAAGCGGAAATACTCAATCGAGCAGAAACCCCACTTTTTTCATCAATAAACTCACTCTCTCGTGCCGCAAAACTCACTTCTTCCAAAAGCACCCGATAGATTTCAGGTACCACGACTGCTTTTTGTTGATTTTGGGCAAGCTTCGCTTCTTGCTCGGTAATCTTTAAAGCAATGTCTATGGTCTTTGGATAGTGAGTCAAAATCTGACTTTCAATCCGATCCTTTAATGGCGTGATAATACTTCCACGATTGGTATAATCTTCTGGATTGGCAGTAAAGAGAAACTGAATCTCTAGCGGCATTCGTAGTTTAAATCCACGAATCTGCATGTCGCCTTCTTGTAAAATATTAAAAAGTGATACTTGAATTCTAGCTTGTAAATCAGGTAGTTCGTTGATCACAAAAATACTTCGGTGTGCCCTAGGAATTAATCCGAAATGGATCACCCGCTCATCTGAATAAGGCAATTTTAAACTAGCCGCTTTAATCGGATCTACATCTCCTACTAGATCGGCGATACTTACGTCCGGCGTCGCTAGTTTTTCTACATAACGCGCAGATCGATGTATCCAGGCAACCGGTGTTTTGTCGCCATGCTCTTTGATCATATCGTGTGCAAATCGAGAAATTGGATTGAGTGGATCGTCGTTTAGTTCGCTACCTGCGACAACCGGCATATATTCGTCTAATAAGTCTACAAGAATCCGAGCCAACCGCGTCTTAGCCTGACCTCTTAATCCTAAAAGTAGGACATTATGTCGCGAAAGAATCGCTCTTTCTAAATCAGGAATAACCGTATCTTCAAATCCGATAATCCCTTTAAATATTTCTTCTTTATTTTGAAGTTTTTGGATAAGGTTATCGCGTAGTTCGTCTTTTATAGTTTTTGGGGTATAGCCACTTTTTTTGAGCTCCCCTAGGGTTTTTATATCTTTCATAGTGGGTAAAACATCTTGCGGGGGATTTGGTTCGCTGGTTTAGGGGATTTTCTTGATTTTTCTTATTGGTTTTTAGAATGCTTGCTGATTGGCTTTCGCTTTGAGAACTCGGCGAGTTGGCAAAGCGTATAAGCAAGCGTTCTAAAAGCGAAACTGAGCTGAATCCGTCATTAGCTTTGCGAAATCCGCGAAATAGCTAGTATTTCTAAAGCTAAACCTAAACACATTGAAAAAATTTTAATTGTTAAATAGCTTACTTTTCTCTATCTTTACGGAAAAAATGAAATTTTTCATCTCTTTATTTTCAATATTAATACTGGTTATCAACACAACTTTTTCTCAGGCCAAATATGATTATAATTGGTTGTTTGGGAGGGGGTCACCGACTACCTTAGGGGATGGTACTTTGATTAATTTTAATGACAATCCTAGTACGATTAGTTATAAAGGGCTTGGAGCTGAGTTGAACCAAGCAAATACCACGATATCAGATAAAAATGGCAATTTACTTTTTTATACAAATGGATGCTATATTTCAGATATTACCAATAATGTAATGATGAATGGGGATAGTTTAAATCCAGGAAGGTTACATGATGATTTTTATTGTAATTTTGGTGGATATCGTATACCTCAAGGTATGCTCTCTCTACCAAATCCTAATAATGAAAATGAGTACTTACTATTTCATGTAAAAGATACGCTAATTACAGACCCTGTAGTCGATGTTTATGGAGATATATTATATTGTACGACTATTGATATGTCATTAAATAATGGTTTAGGAACTGTAACAAAAAAGAATGAGTTAATTATTCAAGATAGCCTTGATACTGGTGGTTTAACAGCCGTAAGACATACAAATGATGTAGATTGGTGGATCTTATTGCCTAAACATCAAAGTAATGAGTATTTTACCTTACTACTCACCGAAAATGGAATAGACACTATCTTTGAACAGAGTATCGGAATTGCAATTGCTCCTGGAGGAGGAGGACAGACTGTTTTTTCACCAGATGGAACTATATATGCACGGTATAATCCATTTGACGATTTAGTGGTGTATGATTTTGATCGTAGTACAGGTTTGTTGAGTAATTTTCGCCACGCGGCAATTGAAGATGAAGATACCAACGCAGGAGGTATTGCTATTTCGCCCAATTCTCGATTTGTCTATTGTAGTGCAAAATTTCATGTATATCAGTTTGATTTAGCTGCTGATGACCTCGCTGAGTCTATGGAAATTGTAGCAACTTACGATGGTTTTTTCTCACCTTTTGCTACCAATTTTTATCTTGCACAATTGGCACCTGACTGCCGAATTTATATCAATAGTACCAATACAGTAGATGTTCTCCACGTTATTAATCATCCCAACGAAAAAGGAGTTGCTTGCGAGGTAGCCCAACACAGTATTCAGTTAGAAAGTAGTCATGTATTCTCCATACCTAATTACCCTAATTATCGACTTGGGCAAGGTCCTATTTGTGATACATCATTTATTGTAGCACAACAAAATATTCTGATTCCAAAATCAGAGATTACTGTTTTCCCAAATCCTGCAAAGGATATGATTAATATTGATTTTGGGAG
>JALZUU010000145.1 GCA_023300665.1 Saprospiraceae bacterium
TTCTTTTCCATTCAACCAAAAATAAGCAGCCGATTTCATTGCTCCAAATTCTAAATAAATCGTTTTTCCTTCCCAGATTTGGATAAGACATAAAATGGCTACGAGGAGCAGTCTGTCCGACGTTAAAAATAGTTGGGTCTTTCCACCATGAATTATAGTCTATATTGGTATCTTTCAATGTGATTTAGATGTTAGATTTGGTACTTATGGTAAGACCTTTTAGATGAAATTAAGACGAATAAATTAATGGTTTTTAAAAAATAACACACTATTTTAAGCACAATTGGAATAATATCATACCTATCGAAACCATCCATGCATCGACTCGTTAAATATCCGTTAAGTTATTCTTAATTGTAGAAACCATAATCTAGTGAATCATAAGACCCAGCTTCAATGATAAAAAAGACTTGAGTATCAAGGTTTAATCTAGAATTTTAAATAAAAAACATGTCAAAAAAAACTGCCAATCAATATTTCGAAGCACTAAAAAAATGTATCTATGATAAAAAAATAGTGTTGGATATTTTAAAGAAAATCCCAAAAAAAAATTATCCAGAAATGAACAAATTGATTGGTCCTTTTTTTGTGAAACTAAACGAAGATTTTGATTGGTCAAATGACTATTCTTTTCAAGAACAAAAGTTTACAATATTCCAAATTCAATATTTTTTTCAATCAACTAAATTTTTACAGGAACAATATATCGCAAGTTATCAGAAAGAATTAGAGTTGTTATTAGAAGTGTACGTTCGACCTGATTTACAAGAAATAATGGCCGAATCTTATATAGATTATAATGTTCGAATTGGCTATAAAAAAATGGGATATATTCAACAAGAATCTAGTGTGAACTTTGCGATTTCTTTGAAGAATGTACTTAGAGGGTCTGAAGTTGAAAAATTGGATGAAGCGATAAAAAAAATCTCTATTCATGATCAAACTATTAAGCATGATATTTATCTTTTATTGAATCCGTTAATACAGATTCAAACTAGTAAAAAATTATGGAAAGCTGTTTTTTTAAAGCTAGTTGAGAATGGTAAAATTCCAAGAGCAAAACTTTTACAAACCATCATGGAGGTAGATCTATCCGGTGATAAATTATCAGCTATTGGAACTAGTTACCGACAAATTGAAATTGGCGTGCTCTCTTGGATTTATGATATTTTAAAATCAATTAAACCAGAAAATAATGAATTATTATCTATACAGAATCGCTTATTAGAGGTATTGGATACAGAATTTTCTACGGTAAAAAAGATATCCTTGGGATTATTAAAAAAGATTGCAAAAGACCCTTCTTTCAACAAGCGTGTATTTTTAGAAAAAGTAAATAACAATTTACCGAATGCTAATTTTACTCAAGCTAAATTGATTTTATCGATATTAGGAATAATGAAAAAGAATTCTGATAGTGAAAAAATCATCGTTGTGGTCAAAAAAGGATTGAAAAATTCAGATAAAAAAGTACTGATTGAAATTCAAAAATTTCTAGAAAAATTTGCAGACAAAGCCACGGCGGATGCAGTAAAAAGTGAATTAGAACAAAAAGAACAACCCAAAGTATTAACTGCCGATGATTTGGGCGGTTGGACGGAAGAAGAAATAAAAAAGATTTCTCAGTTATTATTAAGCGTAGAAGATGCCAGTGTAAAAGTAGCTTTTGCATTGCTTGAAAATCGAGCTTTTCCAAAAATTTTGTTAAGTGAAATTTTTGCAATCAGGAAGTTGACGGACGATAAAGGATTAGCCAAAATTGCAGATGCTATTATTAGAGAAAATGGTTCAAATGAAGTCATCAGTTTATTAGGTAGAAAATTATCGCTGGGAAAAGAAAGTGGACGAAATGCACCAACTGAAAAAACGATTAAGAAAAATATTCACACCTACATTAATGGCAATGAATTGGATGGATTGAAAATTGCCCAAGCACTTTTTAAAAAAGATGGAATTGGTGTTTCTTACCTACTAGATGAGAGTAATGAAGAAAACAAAAAAGAAATTTTTCAAAATTTTATTACTGGTACAAGTTTAAAACTTACGGGGGTTGCTTTAACAAAATTCCCACCTATTATTTTTGAATTTCCAGAATTAACTTCCATCGATTTATCCGAAAATAAAATCGGTTCTATTCCGGCAAAAATTAATAATTTTAAACAACTTAAATTTTTAAAACTAAATACAAATAGACTAAAATCAATTCATAAAAATATTGCTTCCCTTAAAAATTTAGAAGAATTAGATTTGAGTCACAATATCATAAAGGGTGGTCTTCCTGCTCATTTATTTGAACTAATCAATCTTAAAAAATTAAATTTAAGTGGTGCTTTAGACGGAAAAAAAGTACACGAAATTTCCATGAAGATTCTTAATTTAAAAAAATTAGAATCATTTAAATTAGATTTGGCCAGAACTTACTTAATTCCAAACAATCATTCTAACTATCCTCAAATAAATGAAGTTACTGGTAACCCAATCAACATGGAACCATTGGCTATTGCTGAAACTGCTTTCAGTCAAGGAGATATTTCGCCCGCTTCTTATATTTTTGAGCATGGAGATACCAAGTTAAGGAAAAGCGTGTTGGATTATTTTTATGATAAAAACACTAAACGAATGGATTTTAGTCGTCATTTGATTTCGGGATTACCTGAAGAAATTCTTTCTTATGATATTGAAATTTTAAATCTTCACGGATGTGGCATGGAGATGAATAGTTTTCCGAAAAAGGGCGTTATAGCTGCAAAGACCATAACAAATACAGATCTTATTGCTAAGATGAGAAATCTCAAGAAGTTAAATTTGGGAAGGAATAAACTAACCGCTTTAGCAGATCTTTCTAGCTTAACTAACTTAACGCATTTGGTCATTAAGTCCATGGATCTTTCAGAATTATTTGATTTGACGCCATTAAAAAATCTTAAAGAAATCAATTTAGATTATCTACGCCTAACCACTCTGCCAAAGGGAATATTTACCTTAACTAATCTGACGCACCTCGAATTAAGTGGGGCTTTTAGAGGGCTTAAAGATAAGTTCAAAACCAAAGATTTTGAACCAATAAAAAATCTAACTAACTTAAAAAAATTAACAGTGGATTTTTACCAATTTAGAAATAAAAGAGAATATGAACAAGTAAAAGGATTTCTTCCGCAAGGGTGTGAGTACAAGGATTACTAATTAAGACTGATCTTTTCTTAGAGTGCGCTAGGCTTTCTTTTTTATCAGCTTTATTATTTATAATAGTGCGGTAACTTTTAGAAAATAGATCTAGTACACATTTTTTGCTAGTTGGCTGGTTTGCCTGTTGGCTAGTTAGCTTCCCTCTATCGTATTTTACGTTGAAGGGAAGCTAACTAGCCAACCAGCAAACAGC
>JALZUU010000146.1 GCA_023300665.1 Saprospiraceae bacterium
ACCGCAGTTGTCAAGCACCGCGGTACCGTTTACCGTTCCCGCACAATCAATACAAGACTGATCAAAGTTTGGATCAGATGTTTCTAAACAAATACCGCAGTTGTCAAGCACCGCAGTACCGTTTGGTGTGTTTGCACAATCACAATTAAAAACTTCTATCTCAACTGAAGATATAAAGCAAACTTCTGCTTGAGTGGAAAAATTAAGTTCGTGTACACCTATACCAGCGTTTTGAGGAGAGAATATGTTGTTTGTAACACCCACTCCAGACCATTCACCTATCGCTCCATTTTGGGTGTTTACTAAATTGATGGGATTGCTAGATATGCATATTTCTTCTATTCCAATGGCTACTTCTTGAATTTCTTGGATGGTAATGGGAATACATTTTTCAATACTCGATACGCAATTGGCATCTACGGATACACAAATATTGGCCATTCCTGCTAAACCATTGGTAGTCGATTCTACAGTAATAGTATTCGTGCCTTGTCCTGAAATTAGGGAGAGGTCGCCAGTTATTTCCCAAGAGTAGCTATTTACGGAGCCTACAATTTGAGCTGAATAATTGGTAGTTGTTTCCTCTATTGAACAAAGTGTAGCTTCGCCGACTATTTCCATAGATTCGATTCCTCCATTCACCCACGTAGGGTCACTTGCATCGATGTCAGAGGAGGTTCCTAACCTTAAGTCGAAATTATTAGTGGTCTCATCAATGGCAAATTGATTAGTCGTGCAATCATTAAAATGATAAAGTGCATAGGTATCTGAATCATTTGAAAATTCGCAAGAAGGTGGAATGTAAAGATCTTCTGTATATCTTGCGGTGTTTGATATTCTTAATTCATCTATTGTAAAATGGCCACTAAAACTGGTTTCTTGGCCACCGATGGAGAAACTTCCATCAAGCATACTCGTTGCTCCATCATAAATATAGATTCTTTCACCATCTAAGTATAGGTAAATTTTATCATTGTGTTTGACCAGTGCAATATGGTGCCAAGTATCTTCTTCAAGAACAGATTCAGTAGTGAACAGTCGGTTTCCATCCCATAATTCTAGTTTATCTTTTACCACATTATCAGTTCCAAACCAAGGAGACCAACTACCTCCATTAAAGTTAAAGATAGTCTGATACCCGAGAGACAGATCATGGAAGTTCATATAGAATTCAAAGGTATAATCGGTTGGGATTTCAATATCAACCGTTGCGTAATTTGATACTCCATCGAAGAGAAGCGCAGAGGCTTTTGTACAGTTGATACAGGATTGATTGAAATTTGGATCTGACGGTTCTAGGCACTCGCCACAATCATCTCGAATCGCAAGACCATTCACCGTTCCCGTACAATCAGTGCAAGATTGATCAAAGTTCGGATCAGTTAGTTCTAAACAAATACCACAATTATCAAGAACTGCACTACCATCTATGGTTCCCGCACAATCTATTTGTTGTAGCACTTCACAGAATTCTTCCCATTCTTCTTCAACAAAGGATTGGTCCCAAACATGATTGGCAATAGCGATGTTTTTTACCCAGCCAGGGGAGGCTTCATTTGCAACAGAGGTGTCATCTTGAAAAAAGACAATAACATTGTTGGCCTCTTGAACTAGATATCGAGGGTTGTTAGAATCGTCATAGGTGGAAAAAAAATCACCATTTATATAAACATTGACAATCCCTGCGCAATCTCTTGTTAAGGTCATTTGATAAAGATCGGTTGGATTGAAAAAACTCTCTGGACCAACCGTACCATTTGGATAGAAATATAACGATGCAGCATTAGGACTATTGGTTACTAGTAAGTAAATTCCAGTATCATTATTCGGTGTAAAATTAATTAATCTTATCCAAGGAGAAGGTGCCGCAAAATCACTTAAATTAAAGGTTAATTGAATTGAATAATCACAATCTATAAAGTTATTATTTTCAAATTCTAATCCAGCATTATCATTAAAATAATAGCCGTCCACATTAAAATCTTCAGGACAGGTGGTAGTGGGTACTTCGAATTCACTGAAATATCCAGTTTCCAAACTTCCATTCTCTAGAGGAACTAATGGTCCATATTGTTGTCCGTCTTCTTCAAAATTATTTGATAATGAATAGCTTAAATTGATTGAATCGGTAGATTGAGCAATGAGGGGCCTCGAATTCGAAAAAATAAGAATGCAAAAAAGACAGAATATAATATTTTTTATACTTAATATGTTCATATATAAGGGTTGTAAAGTATCGTGCCAAAATGGGGAGGGAGGTCATGATTATCAATGTTTATGAAATTTAACTACTATTTTTTTACAAACTGTTTTCATAAAAGACAAACCTGAGGGGTAAAGATTCTAGAGTCAGTAGAGAAGGGTGATTAAATCATAATCGAATGAAGAAAATCCTTCGAAATTTCTATTCAATGCTTGTAAAAGCCGAAGTATCGTCTTTTTTAACAAAAAGTACAACTAAAGCCTATTTTTTTTTGACCGTAACAGATTGGTAACCTGAAATCTCCTTTTCTATATTAAGAACTCTTTGATTGGTTCTCTCGTTAAGTGGTGGTAGAAATGGTTATTAGATTTGGATACATTGTGATAATGTTGTATGTTTACTTACA
>JALZUU010000147.1 GCA_023300665.1 Saprospiraceae bacterium
GTAGTGTTTAAGGTTAGTGGTACCGAAAGACGTAACTCAAATGCCTTTAATGTTACTTCTTTTTTTGGATGAATAAATATCTGAAATCGTTTTTGTCCTGAAGCGTCAGCACTCGTAAAATCCACGTATAACGCTTCACTAGAACTAGTCTTATTAGGCGTCAGATCAAGAGAGTCTTGATCAAAAATTAATTGCGCAGATTGAAAAGTAAAAGTCATAAGGGAAATTAATTTTTCAAATTTAAATTACTTCATCTTTAAAAGAATCAGCACCAAATTTAAATAAATTTAGCAACTTCTAATTATCTTTCATCAGTTCTACTATTTCATTAACCGTCATCTTTAGCTCATGCCCTATTCTTAATGTTTCATCCGCTTCGGCATTGATATCACATTTTTGCAAAGCATAATACAATGGTAATGCCGTAGTTTTAATGCTTGGCTTCGTATCAAAAAGGGTATGTAAAAAACCATATGCCTCATGTCTTAAAAAAGTAAGTCCTAAGGGCAGAGATAAGCTTTGTGTAGAAGGATGCATTAAGTATTCTTCAAAATAATGTAAGGCCATATTTTCGTCTCTTCTATCATTTAAAAAGATTAGCCCTAGTTGATAATTGGCAATTGGATTTCCAATATTTGCTGCTTCTATTAAAGTTGAAATGGCTTGTTCTATTTTTTTAAATTGATGATAATAGAGTTGTGCCAAAGGAATCAATGCTGCTGAATTTCCATTAGCAATCGCTTGTGTAAAATGATCCATCGCAGCTACAATGTTTTTTTCTTCTTGTAGATGATATAAGCCAAGATTGTATTGCGCTAAAACACTCCCTTTTTTTGCCGCTTCCGTGAACGATTCTTTTGCTGCACTTGCATTATGTTGTTGATGCAAATGAAGAATCCCAAGATTATTAAGTGCGTCTGCTTGTCCAGCACGTCCCGCTTTTTGATAGTGGGTAATGGCTCGCTTATAATCATTGGTTCCTTGGTGATAAGCAACGGCTAAAGCAAAATGATCTATCTCTTTTGTTTTTTGCAAAAATTGGATAGCAACCGTATATTGCGCGGTCTCAAGTGCTTGATAGGCACGCTGACGAAATTGAGGATCTCCCGCTAGAGTAGAACGCAGTGGCGCTCGTCCAGCAGTAAGTCTAGATGTTGGGCCAGCAGCATTAAGTAGTGGTTTAGCAAGTAGAGGAATAATGTCAATGTTTAGCAGCGGAATCTCAGAAAAAGTATTTTTTTTGTGTTGATTAATATTGTGAATCCAGTTTTCCGTAAAATCTAAAATGGTATTTAATTTTACGCGATCTTTATTTCGTCCTAATCGTAATAAATACCAACAATTAAAGAGGCGATCCTTAAGGTGATAGAGATTATTTTTGGTACTGGTTTTTATTTTTATGATCAAATCATTTTTAACCAATTGAGTCAATTGAGCAGAAATGACTTTAGAAGCTAACCTTAATTTATTAGCCAATTCCTTGACACTGATCGCTTCATAATGTAGCGCAATGGCTTCTACGATTTGTTGTTGCTGCGCAGGCAGATCATCCATTGTGAATTTATAAATAGGCGTCAACTTATCTAAAATATCTGAAAATAATTCTCTGGATGATAGCGTAGGATTTTCTGTTAAGATCGTTGATAATAATACGATACACCTAGTATTTCCATTTGTTATTCGACGGATTGATTCAATACGAGCGGTCGCATTAATAAGGATGTTTTTTGAATCATTAGGCATTAATTGTTGAAGTAGTTGTTGGGTGCCTTCAACAGTTAGAGGACGCAATCGGACCACTTTAAAAAATTCATAAAAAGGATGTTCATATTGGTAGAAAGGAGCAGGAACTTCGGCAGCCGCTGCAATTATTCTTAACCTAGAATTTGTTTGGAGAATTTTACGAAATCTATGAGATTCTGGGGTTGATAATTTTTTTAGAATAAGATCAAAATTATCGATGAAAAGAAGTAGATGAATATTATTTGTCTCCAAAAAATCTAAGAGTTTACTACTTATTTTTTTTTCGTAATCCTGATTTTTATCCAGCGCTTCAGATATATTCCGCATCTCCGTTACAAAGGTGTTTGTCGTAAGACCCTTATCATTTAATAATTCAAAGATTCTTTCCCACAATCGATAGAGATGACGAATGCTGTATTCCTCTTCATTAAAAAAAAGCGATTCTAAAGAAGGTAAATGAGGATTTTGTAAAATAGATTTATGGAGTTGTGCAAGCAACGTTGTTTTACCGGATCCGTGTTCACCACGGATCAGATAATGTTGCTCGGGAAATTCCATTTTGCTATCAGTCAGATCTCCCAATAGCCGAGCATAAATTTGAGGATGCACGGTAAAGTCCTCGTGGACTGATTCAGGTCGAGGATTATAAAGTGAAACTTTTCTCTTAGTACTCATACGATTAATTTGCATGTTTTCGCCACCATAATTGTAGGATGGGCGAATTAAAAGTATAGGTGTCGTCGTGTGAATTTATATAACCATCAAACTCAAGAATATCCAACAAAGCCAACGCTTCTTCATCTTCCGCAAAACGACTCAATGGTAAGACATCCTTTTTGGCAATTTCTGATAATATTTTTTTTGCCAACTCTGCTTCTTTTTTCGCCAACGATTTACTTAATCGGCTATAGTAATTTTCAAAATAAATATTGTTACGGTGATTACTCGCTTTTTCAATAACCAGATCAACGAGTTCTTTGTTGACAGGTTTTTGTTCGAGTTCATATTCGTCAATAATCATCTGAACAATTAGTTGAATAAAAAAAGGCATCAACCATTTTAACCGTTCAAGCATATAATTAATGACGTCAACCTTAATTTTTACTTTATAGTTTTTTAATAATTTGGTCGCAAACTCTTTTGCCTGTGCAGGATTGAGTGCAGGAACTTCAATCACACTCAAGTCATTAATAGTAGCGGTGGAATTTAGTTGACGGGCGATATTCGGTAAACCAATCGAACCAGTATAAACAAATTGAATACCACGTTTAGCGCGTTGACGAATGGTTCTGTTGACGTGTAAAAATTCTGTAGCTTCTTTAACTCCTAAATCTTTTTCAATTCTTTCTAATGCAATCGGAAATTCGTCAATAAGCAGTACGATTTTAAAATCCGAAGTATCCAGATTTTTCATTAGATTCTCAAATTCATCGCTAAATAGAGGAACTTCTTTGGCCGTAGTTTCTACTTCGATGTTCATTACTTTGACTTTCTTGACTCGATCAGCGAATCGACTGAAAATACTTTTTGCTGACTTTGACGCTTTGACAAGCTTGCTGACCGCGTCACTCTCAACAATTTCTTCTGAAAGAATTTCAAAGTATTCTTCCATATCATTTACATCTTCTACACTAATATAAATAAAGGCGTATCCTTTGCGCGGATTATCTTCCATAAAACGCATGATCGCAGTTTTACCAGCACGCCGCGGAGCAGACATGAAAATATGATTACCAGCATCAAGGCGTCGGTATATTTTATTAATAACAGCATCGCGAGGATAAAAATCTGCTCCTCTAGGAGTTTGTCCCACAACATTTTTCATAGGTATATCTGTTTTTTGACAATTTTTTTATTGTTAATACAAATATAGTTAACAAAAATTATATTGTCAAGTAAAAGAATACATGAATTTTTACCCAGAACTGCATATCGTAAATAAATGACATTGTATGTTTTTATATTCTTAAGTAATTGATAATTAGATTTTTGAAAGGTAAGTGTGTTTTTTATTGTGTAAAATTGACTGTCACAATCTAATTTTTTATTTTATTTATTTTGGCTAAGTTGGTACAGTTTTTACAAATTGATAGCGTATACATCGATAGTTTATTTTTCCTCCTGAAAGATATCTTGATGTAAGATTCTGTTCTGAAATTATTACTGAAATTATTTACTGGGTTCGAATAAAACGATATTCCATCTTTTATAAGAACATTAAAACATTCTATTACAAATAGTTGCTACTATTTTGTCTTAGAATAAATCTACTGAATGCATTGCATAATGGCACTGTGCATCAGCCACCCTTTTAATGCCATGATTCTCCAAATTGATTTTAATTTATAACCTAATAACCTAATATACTTTCTTAATTATCAACATAAACCTTTGAAAATGAAAAATAATTCTACAAAATTAAATCTAGTACAAAATAATCTCTTAGAAGTACCAACAAAAATGAAGACATGGACCAATGAAACAGCAATGATCGTTACAAAAATTGTTTTTTGCATAACTATCTTTTTATCATTCAATGTTGAGAGCAACGGACAATCTTTGACGTTCGCAGAAAATGATATTAATCAAACTCCAATGGATACTTATGTTACAGGTAATGTGTTAACAAATGACTGTGATCCAATCAATAATGACCAATGGCTAAAATCTGTTACCTTTTTTAATGGAGCTAATAGTCAGCATTCTGGTCAAATCAGTGGAAGACCTTTTCAAGTTTGTGCTGAAAATGGAATTCCGGCTGGTACCATCGCTATTTATTTAGATGGTCGTTATGAGTTTACTCCTACTGCTACTTTTAGTGGTAAAATACCGATAGAATACGAAATCGAAAATGCAAATGGTGCAACTGCTGCCGCTTCGCTAGTTATTCAGGTAATTCCAACAGATAACCCAATCAGAAATGACAAACCGATTGCTCATGATGATACGAATACGACTGAAATGGGAATGTATGTAGCTGGAAATGTTATAACAGCTAATGATTATGATTTAGAAGATGATGTCTTAACCATTAGTGGAGCTTTTACGGACGTAAATGGTGATGGTAATATGGAAGAGTCTATGACCGTTGGTGCTGAATCAGTAGTTTATGGTAAAAATATGACTGGTAATATAGTAATGGCTGGAATGATAACATTGAATTATGATGGTAGCTACCATTTTGATCCTGCAGCCGAATTTTCTGGAAAATTAGCTTTAAAATATAATGTTACCGATGGTAATAATCGTGCAGTCCAAGCGAATTTAACTATTTCAGTTTTACCTAATGCCAGTAATCATAGTTTTGCAAATGATGATATAGTTATTGGAAAGATGAATAACGTACAATCAGGAAATACTTTAACCAATGACCAAGGTCCAGTATATACCAGCCATATGATAGTTGGCGGAAAAAATAATCGTGATCTAGCACTAACGATAGATGGAATAACCCAAAATGAATTGAGAAGCAGTGGATCACTAGTATTAGATACGGATGGCTCTTTCACTTATTCTCCTAAACGAGGATTTATTGGAACAGAATCAATCTCCTATATCACCTGTGATAATGAAGGACCAGGAGCAATATGTGATACGGCTACTTTATATCTTACAACAATTCCATCCAATAATACTAATCCAGGCGGTAGCATTGGCGGTAGTATTGGTGGTAGCATTGGTATAGTTATAGGAGGAATTGGTAGTATTAACAATATCGATTCTGGAAGAGTGCCAACTACTAACAGTGATTTTATGGAAGAAGTGACTACTGGAGTATCAGAAGAATTTACTTTGTATCCTAATCCAGGAATTGTCAGCGATGATTTTATCAATCTACGCTTTAAATCTATCACTGATAAAGCAGAAATTTTAATTGCTGATACAAACGGAAGAATGGTAAAACGATTAGTAGCTGATGCTAATATGGATGAAGTGAATAATTTACGAATAGATGTAGCAAACTTAATAGAAGGTAGATATCATCTTCAGTTGATTGATGGCACTACTGCACATTCTGAAACTTTTATCTTGTTAGGTAACCAGTAAAATAATTATTTACAAGCGCTTTATGTCTTTTAAATAAAATAATAATATTGTTTTTTTTTAGTTGAAAATTTTTCTTATATTGGATTAGTATTGTTGGTATTAAACTTTACTATTTGTAAAAAGCTGCTTCGGACTTTGGTTCGAAGTGGCTTTTTTTGTTCTAAAATATTATTCGTAATGTAATTTTATAGTATTGATATTTTTTTATAACATTTTTTTGTTAAAAATTACACTTATTCAACAACAAATATATTGTCAAATGGAAAAATGGTTGCTTTTTACTAGGTGATATTAATGCATAGTTTTAATTAAATATAAAATATAATAATATTTAATTAATTGATATTATGACTTTTATGATGGTATGTTGTTTTTTATTTTGATGAATAGCCTGTCACAAACTGAATGCAAATTCAGTTAATTTTGGATAAGTTGGTACAGTTTTTACAAAATAAAAGTCTATACATTGATTGTTTATTTTTTTCTTCCTGAAAGATATTATTGATGTAAAATTCTGTTCTGAAATTATTACTGAAATTGAATGCTGAATTCTAATAAGATGAAATCTCATCTTTTTTTAGAATGTAATAACATATTATTGCAAATAATAATTGCCATTTTGTTATAAAAAAAAATTACTGAATACACTGTTGTTTGCAGCGTATGTCAGTCTATACTATATTATCATAATGCCCTCCATTTTAATTTATTTTTTCTTAATTAAACCTTTGATACAAATGAGAAATAACATTACAAAATTGTCCCCTGGGCAAAATGATCAATTACAACTGCAAACAAAAATGGAAGCATGGATGAATGGACCCGGTATGGTGATTTTGAAATATGTTTTCTGGATAATTATCTTTTTATCTATTACAGTTGAGACTGATGGACAAACTACCGTAGATACAGACGCGGATGGCATTGTGAACAGTTTAGATTTAGATGATGACAACGATGGAATTTTAGATACGGATGAAGATGCGTGTTTTGAAGCGCAAATAGAATGGACGCATAATGGGGACAACGGACAATCCGAGTCAGCGACCTATACA
>JALZUU010000148.1 GCA_023300665.1 Saprospiraceae bacterium
GCAAAATAGCAGAAGATCCACGTTATCAATGACTTGTCCGCAACCATTGTGCCTGCCTGCCAGAGGCACGAAGGCAGGCTTCATTTTTAAACAGCTTCATTATAAAGCTGTTAAGAATTAGTTGTAAACGATTTTTGTTTACCAAAAAGCATGGTGGTTTGTGAACGTAAAATTTAACTTTACTAGAGAGAACTAAAATCAATATTCATACTACTTAGACATTTCTTCCATTTGCTGCCTCCCAGCCTCCTAAAAGAGTAGCACCAAACCCGCAAATGTCCAGTAGTATGATCAATATTCCATAATGGATATTCTTTTATTCATCCCTTCTCTTTAAAATCGCATCGTAAAAACGGTCCCCTCTTCTAGCTCAGAGAGTACAGCTAAACTACCTTTGTGCATTTGCATAATTTGTCTAGAAAGGCTCAGTCCAATTCCGGAGCCTTCTTTTTTGGTGGTAAAAAAAGGCATAAATATTTTCCCCATTTTCTCTTCATTAATTCCTGATCCATTGTCTACTACTCGAATGACGGGAGATTGATTGGAGAGGCGTTCGAGTCTTAAAATGATTTCTGGATTTTTTTGTTTTTGCTCACTAGAAACTGCTTCAATAGCATTTTTCACCAAATTAATCAACACCTGTTCGATGAGTCCGGGATCGGCTTCGATCAATACGGGCCTTTCGGGTATAACCATTTTAAATTCAATTCCTTTTTCCATAAAAACAGGACGGAACAACATCTCCACGCGGCGTAGCATTTCTCGTGCATCGACCGTCTCAAAAGTAGGCAGCGGAATCCGCGTTAGATTTCGATAGGTTTCTGTAAATTTTAAAAGTGCTTCGCTTCGGCGATTGATGGTTTTTAAGGCCAATCGAATGTCTTGTTGTTCTGATTCAGTCAAGGGTTCGTCTTCGCGCAACATCCCTTCCATTGTAGTAGCAAGAGAAGCGATCGGTGTTACGGAATTCATGATTTCATGAGTTAAAACTCTAATTAATTTTTGCCAAGAAATAAGTTCCTGTTCTTCTAATTCTCCATGAATATTTTGTAATGAAACGAGTTTAAAAGCATTTTTTTTCATTTTGAATTCTACCGCTTGTACCGATAATTGTAGCAACTCATTATTTACATTTATTTTCACCAATTCCCGATCTCCATGTTCTAACCTTTTGATGGTTTCAAAAAGTACATCGTCTACTTGCTTTAAATAATATACATCCAATAAATACGGCTTTTTTAGAATTTCTTTTAACCGTTTATTCATCAAAACTACTTTATCGTTTTCATCAAAACACAATAAACCTACATCTACATTTTCTACAATTGTTTGAAGATAATTATGATTTGCTTCTTGTTCAGAACGAATATTTAAAAATTTCTTATTGATTTGATTAAAGGCTTCGTAAAGTTCGCCAAAGGTTTTCCCTTTATGATGTCCTGAATAGCTGGCCGAAAAATCTTCATATTTTATCCCCAATAAAAAAGAAGTAAAATCTCGATTGGTTTGATCAACATACCGAACAATCTGCCAAACCACTCCTACTAAAATCAACGCTAAAATAAAAATCGTAACATAATGATCTGTATTTTGATAAAAATAAACCAATGCCAAGACCAACCCGATGAGGAGGAGTAAACGAAGAAAGAGATTGAATTTAAAATTCTTAAGCATCTTTGGTTGTTGAATTTTGAGTTGTTGAATCGCTTCGCTTGTTGAATTGTTGAATCGCTTCGCTTGTTGAATCGTTGAATCGCGTTAAAGTTTATTTTTATTCTATAAAAATAAAAACAATTCAACACATCAACGATTCAACATTATAAACACATCAACAATTCAACACCCCCTACAGTCCGTGTTTTTCCATTCTACGATAAAGTGCGGCTCGGGTAATTCCGAGTTCTAGTGCTGCTTTACTGATATTTCCTTTGTGTTTAGTCAGGGTTCTTTTGATGGCCCATTGTTCCAGTTCTTCTAGATTATAATTTTCTAGGGAAGCAGTCTGTTCGGATTCATTAGATTTTAAAAACATAAAATCTTCTGGTTCTAATGAATTTCCTTCACTTAGAATTACGGCTCGTTCCACTGCGTGTCGGAGTTCTCGAATATTACCTGGCCAAGCGTAATCCAATAATTTACTTTTAGAAGATGCCGAAAGTTTTAAATCAGTTTTTTGATATTTTCTAGAAAAAATATTTAAGTAATGTTGACTTAATAAACTAATGTCTGTGCCTCTTTCACGCAAAGCGGGTAGCATTAATTCTACCGTATTAATTCGGTATAATAAATCTTGTCGAAACCGTCCTTCTTTCACCATTTCATACAGCGGCATATTGGTCGCACAAATTAATCGAATATCTACATCTTGAGATTGACTAGATCCAACCTTTTGAATTTTTCTATTTTGTAAAACCGTTAGAAGTTTGGCTTGTAATGGTAAAGATAAGTTACCAATTTCATCCAAAAATAAGGTCCCACCCGAAGCAACTTCAAATCGTCCAGCACGATCTTGATAAGCATCGGTAAAGGCACCTTTGACATGACCAAACAATTCACTTTCAAATAATGATTCTGGAATAGCGCCCAAATCTACACTGATAAAAACTTCTTCTGACCGAGGTGAAGCCCTGTGTAATGCCCGTGCAATTAATTCTTTTCCCGTTCCATTTTCTCCGAGAATTAAAATATTCGCATCTGTTTTTCCAACCTTATCAATCGTTTTAAAAACTTTTTTCATTGGTTCAGATTCACCAATGATTTCCGTAAAAGGTTGATCGATAGTATCAGCGAGTGCTTTTTGTTTTTGCTCCAATTGATTAACCGTTTTACGGGTTTTATTTAATTCATAAAC
>JALZUU010000149.1 GCA_023300665.1 Saprospiraceae bacterium
TCTTCCGTAAACTGCCCAAGTGTCCGAGCATCTTCTTTCGCCTGTATCAAAAAGATAAAATTATCAGCAAGAACCTCATCAGGATGAATAATATAGTTTGTATTTTTTTTAATCTGTTCATAAAAGCCTTTTACCTCTTCTAGGTCAAGACGACTAGTCCCATCATTTTGAGACAAGACCTTTACCATTCTACTATAAGGCGGTTGAATTGGATAAAGATTAAAATCCAAATAATCAAAAAATTCCAGTTTGTCCGTTTCATATCCTAAGCTATTGGCTGCGAGAATAGGCACGGCAAATAAAGGTTTCCCTCCTTCCTCTAATTCAATGGCATAAGCGAGATCGATCCCATCTGGATTTAATAAAACCCTATTTTTTAACGCTGGATCCATCGACAAGCCATTAGGGATATCTAATTTTTTAAAACCAATTAGTTCATATAAAGCCCGTCGACGTTCAGGATGGTAGCGAGAATAAATATGGAAAATTTCGTGTAACATGGTCTCATGAAAAGACGCTCTTCGTCTATCTTTTAATACCCCTTGAGGAATTAAAATAGCCTGTTCCCGTGTATAAAAAGCACCAGGGCCATAATGATTTCCTTTTATTTTTATTAATTGTAAATCCTTTGGAAAAATAGCTGGATGAAGTGCTTGAACTTGAGGGTAAATCTCTCCAAAAATATCTCGACAAAATGCCGCTTCTTCTTCGGTAAAATCTAATACTTCCGTCTTTAAAAAAGCCCTATATTCAACCAATAATTCCTCTCGATCCAATGAACCTTGATAAGGTCGTTTCATCTGAATCAACATATCTGTAATGCCTACCTTTTCAAAAAAACCTTCCTTATCATCTTTTGAAATAACCTCCGCCGCTGCCGTAGCATCCAGTAAAGTCAACGGTGCCACCACCCCTGAAAAATTCACCCGCTTATTCTCCGGCGTAGATTTACAACCAATAAAAAACAACAACAAAATAAATAATCTATTTTTCATGTTTCCAGTTTGAGTGATATACAAAGAAGGAGGCCTCTGGATTTCTGTCCGTCAAAATAATTAAAAAGAAATATACGTTACACGTCCGAATGTCTCTGGACGACAAAATAACTATAAAAACTATTTAAAAAAATATTGACAATAAAAACCCAGAAGCCAATTATATTAAAACCTCTTTTCCGTCTCCGCCACAGGCATCCCCGTCGGATAGTCAAACCCAATACGACCACTTCGTTCAGGACTACCCGTTGGAATCTGTGCAAAACGCTCTGCCTTTCTACGGAAAAAATTATCCACTCTTCCCGTTATTCCTTGCCAAAAAAGTAAAGGAATAGAATCAGCCTTTTCCAACTCTTCATACGCTACTTCGATCCCTGCCCCTCGTCGGTACACTTCTACAGAAATGATACAGATAAAAGCTAGGATGACACTAAACCCCACAAAGAAGGAAAATAAATTGCCCCAGAAACTAGCGTCTTTTCGCTTCGCATCATGTCGAGCCAACATCGCCATTTCACCTTTGTTGATCGCAGCTTGTAGACGTTGATCTTCTCGGTCGATGGCCGCAGCTTTTTGCTCCTTCCATTTATCGATCTGCTTTCCGTAACTAAGCTGTTGTTTGCTCTGCTTTTCTGCTAAGGCAGATGCTAGATCATTGGCCTTTTTTCGATACTTATTTGCTTGGCTACCTGCCCACTTATGGCCAGCAGCCAGTTTTTGCTCATAAGTTTTTACCTTACCTTGATAAGCCGCAATCCGAGCATCATATTGTGCTTCCGTACTCACCAGCACTCCTTGATGATTCTCACGGAGCAATGCTAATTCTTGATTTGCTTGCTCGTTGATCGTTTGCATCTTCGTCTGGTAAGCCTTTTGTAAACGCTGCTCATCAAAAGTCATCCCAACTGGAACATTAGACATAAAAGCATAATTAATTCCGTTGGTAGACATCCGAAAAGACAAGATACCCATCCCAATCGTAATGGCAGAAACAATCACAAAAAGTCCAATATACCATGCATTCTGTAAGCGTTTCCAAACGAGTGCTCTCGTCAATACTTGTAAAAATTTACGACCACCTAATTCCAATAACGCAACCACTAAGATCATCGCAATAATAGAAATAGTGATGGATAAAAATTTGCTAGTACCGGCCATTTCAGACTGTGTAATATACCAGATGGTAACGGCTTCTGTCAGACCACTAATGACCTGTGCTACTTTACCTATTACGTCAATTCCCGGTGCAATAGGCCGGAAAAGATTGTAGAAATCGCGGTTCGTTGCCGCTGTTTCTTTTGCTTGAAGTTTTACTTGCTTTTGCATAATAAAAAAATTGTGAACCCTATGCATTGAACACACAAGATCCGTTGATGTGCTGTCTTTCGACGGTACATCGTTAGAAAAAATAACTGAAACCCATAGTGAAAATGGGACTGTACTACTAAGTGTGTCATTTTGCAGCCCGCGTCCCGGCAGTACCGCCGGGAAAGCCACGCCCGCTGACACACTTTAACAAAACAGTCTCGTTAAAATCACTATAGTCCAAGTAACGCTATAAGTAAACTGGAAAACACTATCGAAAAGAAAGGGAACAAAGCCCGTAAAAATCTAAAATATGGATAGGAGAAATTACAACCAAAATATATATGATACACTATTTATACGTAAAATATTGGAAGAGGTCACATTATCGACTCAACCATTCCTTAAATTTACCAACTCGATCTCGTGCTACAATGACGGGCTCGTTGCTTTTATATCCTTCTAAAACAACACTATAACGGCTATTGCTATAAGCGACCAATTGCTTGACGGCAGAATTTTTGACAATAAAAGCTCGATTAATACGAAAGAATTGTCGAGGGTCTACTTCAGATTCAATCTCTGTTAGGGTAGGGTCGAGTGGAAAGCGACGTCCGGCTTGATTGAAGGCCCAAGTGATCTTTTCAGCGGATTGAAAAAAGTTGATTTGACTGACCGCTATCGGCGTGAGTTTATCGTTAACCTGCGACATATAACGATCTCGATAATTAGGCTGTCGGATGGCTGCAGCTACTTGCGCGATCAATTCAGGGGTGATAGGATTATTGGTTTTTTGAGTATCTAAAAATTTATCTAGTGCGGCATATAATTCTTCTGGACTAATTGGTTTAAGGAGATAATCAATGGAATTTAATTTAAAAGCACGGAGGGCATATTCTTCGTAAGCCGTCGTAAAAATAACAGGACAACGAACGTCTACTTGCGACCAAATATTAAAACTTAATCCATCCGCCAATTGAATATCACAAAGTAATAAATCGGGTTGTTCTTTATTAAGGGCTTCTACGGCTTCTTCGATAGATTCAGAAAAATCAATAATTTCAGGTTTGCCGTTTGGGTAGGCGAGTACCAGATCGCGGAGCCGTTCGGTAGCCAGTGGCTCGTCTTCGATAAGGATGATTTTGAAGTTGCGAGAATTCGTCATTGGTTTTTTATTTTTTTGGATTAGAGGGATTTTCAATAATATGTTCTATCTCTGTCGTATTAGCATTGCGTAATACAGGACCGATTAACCAATCAACTAATTAACACTATTTAATAAATATGCCATGTTTCTTTTTTGAACAATCCCAATTTAATCTCAGTCTCGAATCACAGGCAACCCAACCGCATAAAAATCTGCTTCATCTTGAATAATAATTTCTTTCCCTGTCGCTAATTGATATCGTTGTCGAATATTCTCTAATCCCATTCCTTTGCCCGGAACTGGTTCAGACATTTCTTTACGATTATTTTTTACCCACCAAAAATCATCTTTAGCATAAATCTGAATGGTCAATGGATTTTTTAAAGTAGCAGCATTGTGTTTAACCGCGTTTTCTACAAGCATTTGTAAAGATAAAGGAGCCAAATATTCGTCCTCTTTTGGATCAATTTGAATGTCCATTTTAATTCGTTCACCAAAGCGCGTTTCAATTAAAAATAAATATGCCTTCAGCGTTTCTAATTCTTGTTTGACGGAAATTAATTCTTCATTCCGTACATCCAAAATATTTCGATAAACATTAGAAAGTTGGTGAATAAATTTTTCTGCTTGGTCCGGATCCTTTTTTACCAACGTACTAAGTACGTTTAGACTATTAAATAAAAAATGAGGATTTACCTGCGTATTTAAAGTTTGGTATTGTGCCGCCAGTTGAGCGTTTTTATATTTTTCGGTTTCCACCAAACTTTTTTTCCAAACATGCAAAAAATTAGCCGCTTGAAAAATTGCAGTAATCAATAGACCAATGGTGAGTGGAATAATAAATTCACCAAAACTTAAGCTTTTGAAAACACAGAAAATATCACAGCCAAACAAAAACGGAAGGTAAATTAATTTAACAATAATAACAATTAAAATAACAGCTATAATATTACTAATAAATGCAATCCAAAAAGATTTCCAAGGGTTAATCAACCAAATGAGTCTTTTTCCTAGGTAATTATTCCAATAACTCATTCCTAAAAATAAACCTAGACCATAAAGTGAACTGATTAAAAAATGTGTCCAAGCCTGAGACCAGTCACTACGACAAGGTCCACAGGTAAGGTAAGTAATCATTATTGCAATCGGCGTATTAATTATTAAAGCCGTTTTTAAGATACCCCAAAACCCAATATTACCCCAATTAGGAGCCTTTGTTTTATTTGCTACCGTCGAGATCATTTTAGACATGCTTAAAGGTATAAAAAAATGTTGATTTGTTGAACTGTTGATTTGTTGAAAAAAAAAATTGGATTAATATTCAACGATTCAACAGTTCAACAAAAAACTATTCCGCCGAAGCAATTTGCTTATTCATCTGATCAGACATATACTTCCCCCAAGTTGGTTGGATCGTAGAAGCTGTTTGGTCGATTTCTGCAAAAAGCTTTGTTGCTTTTTCCAAGAAAGGTTTAGCCTTATCCGCTCCACCACCAAACATAGCTGGTGTATAAAAAAGATTCTGTCCCATCAGTAAAAGAGCACGAGGATTTTTAGGATCTACATTTAAAGCAACCTCTAAAATTTTCCCAGCTTTAGGACCATAGTAAGGAGCCATCATTGGCGAACCTTGTAATTTAGCTTGGTAATAATTTGCGCGTAAAGTAAGTACTTCACTATTATTATCTAGCTTCTCAGCCGTCTCTAAAAATTTATCCATTTGCTTAAGGCAAGCATCACAACCTTTTTCACCAGATCTCCAAAATACTTGACTGTTATAATAAGCAGCATGATAAGCAAGTAACCATTCGGTAGGATTGCTTAGTGCAATTCGTTCTATAGTTGAAGTTATCACTTGTAATTCTTCTGGCGTTTTTGCTTGCTTCGCAGCAGTCAACTGTGCTTGTAAAGGCGCTTCCCAGCTAATCTGAGCAGTCATGAAATTATTTACAAAAATGATGGTCAAAATGATTAATAGATTTTTCATAATTAAAATATTTTAGGTTTTTTATAAAGTAAAATTTATGATGTTTTTTTGTTGTTCTTATTGAAGCTGTTTAAGAATGTTCACAAAAGGTGAGGATAAGTGCTTGGTTGTCGAGACGATGCAAATTTTGAGGTTCATAGCCAAAGCTATGATGCCGATAAATTTGTGAAGTATTGACAATCAATGACTTGTCCGCAACCATTGTGCTTCAT
>JALZUU010000150.1 GCA_023300665.1 Saprospiraceae bacterium
TTTAATCATAGCTTTTATTCTGATTTCTTTAGGCAATAATTTATTTGGATTATTAAAAAATAATACTTTAAAATTGATGGGAGAGATTAGTTATAGCACCTATCTATTGCATGGAATTTTGCTTTTTGTTGCGATTCATTTTGGTTATGGATTTGAATCCACTCAATCTTTGTCTAGTCAAGCTTATTGCGCGATGATCTTTCTCTTAACACCAGGATTGATGATCTTGAGTTTTTTGACCTATCTTTTTATTGAAAAACCATTTATTAAACGATCAAAGAATTTTAAACAATAGCTTGGTAATTTTTTAATTAAACAACCGGAAAGCAAACCGTCTCATCTTTTGATGAAAATCTGAATAGGTTGCGTGTAAAAATCCACGGGTCGTTTTTTGATTGATCCGAGATTGAACAGGGTAGGGATAAACCCGACTATTGACTTTCCCAATCGGAATACCAGCATGTTTGGCTAGTTCTAATTCCTGCATCATTTCACCGGCATTTGGAGCGATTAAAGAGCCTGATAAAATTTTCCGTTTGGATCGTTTACCCCTTCCTTCCATCCAAAGTTTTTGTTGACCATAAGTATACTCTTGAATGATGGCTCGGTCGTCGTGGTCTAGGCTTTGGTCTTGCCGATAATAACGGATGTTTTGGTCATTCATCTGTTGCTCTGTCAAGCCAAAATGGGCTACTTGAGGTTCTGTAAAAGTTACCCAGCTTAAGTCTTTTTGATGATCTTTCTTTTTGAAAAATGGAATCAATAAATTCCGCCAAAGCATTTTTACCATTTTTTCAGCACCATGGGAAAACATATAAGTTCCGGCGGCATCACCGATTACATAGACCTTTGGATTGGTGGTTTTAAAGTAAGGATCATTTTTAATTTTTCCTCTTTTTGTCAATTCAATCCCTCCTGCCTCTAGGCCCAAACTTTCTGTATTTACCACTCTTCCAATGGCCACTAAAATGGCATTGCATGGAATTTCCTGTTTGGTACCATCTTTATTTTCAATTGTGGCTGTAGTAGCCGTAAGATTTTTGACCTCTGAATTGTTTAAAACTGTAATTCCTTCTTCTTCAAAAACACCTTCCAAAATTTTAGAAACAGAAGGTGGTTCATTTTTTAAAATTCGTTCTCCACGATTGATGAGCGTTACTTTACTTCCTAATCGAGACATACATTGTCCTAGTTCACAACCAATTGCTCCACCGCCAATGACGACTAAATGATCTGGTAATTCGGTACAATCAAAAAAGATATTTTCGTTGGTGTAAACGGTCGTATTTTCAATCCCTGGAATTTTAGCTTTTCGAGGTTTTGATCCAGTACACAGTAAAATAACTTTGGCGGTATATAAATCTTCTCCAACTTGGATGGTATTTTTATCTTTAAATTTTGCCTCACCAATCACTACGTCCATTCCATGCGATCGTAATGCCGCAGCATCTTCGGTACCTCTGATGATGTCTTGTTTTTCATGGATATAGCTTAGCACTTTTTTCATGTCTGCTTTTCCAGAACAAGTAACCCCAAATCGGCTGATGTTTTTGGCTGCATGAAATTGACTAGAAATATGAATTAAAGCTTTACTTGGAACACAACCAAAATTGGTGCAGTCGCCTCCAAAATGATGTTCATTTCTTTCGATTAATAAAGTATCCAAGCCCATGGAATTTGCCATACCTGAATTTCCCAATCCCGCACTTCCCGCACCAATAACAATGACGTCATATTTTTTCATAGTAAAAATTAAACTTAAAATAATGTCAAAAAAGTAGTCTTAGGGTAAAACTAGTTTTAAAGGTAAATTGTTCACTAACAGGAGTTTAAGAAGGAATATAAGGAAGATAGTATACTACTGGACATTTCTTCCATTTGCAGCTTCCCGGCTCCGGCAGTACCGCCGGAGAGTAGCTTCAATCCCGCAAATGTCCAGTAGTATGGGAGGATAGATTCCTAGATTACTCAATATTGATCATTCCTTGTAGGACTTGATTAAGCGAAGTAATGGCTTTTCCAATATCCCAATTATCTTTATTTCTAGGTTCTACAAAATTAGAGATACTTCGGATTTGAAAAAATGGAGTCCCAGTCATCAACGCCGCATAGTGAACAGCAGCACCTTCCATGCTTTCCAAATCTGGGGCATATTTGCTACTAATTTTTTCAATAGTTTTTTTGGTGCCGTGTACCTTTTGTACGGTGATCGCCGTGGCGTTAGGTAAAAACTTTTGTTCTTTTGCTGCTGGATTTATTAACCATCCTTCTTGGTAAGGAGGCGTGTTTGGTGCTGGCATTTCTAATTCATAAACATCTACAAAACGACCATCTGCTTCTTCGACTCCTAAGTCTCCAAAACGATCACGAGCGACCAATAATACATCTCCAATTTGGTGTTTTTTAGAAAAACTCCCAGCGATGCCAGCATTGATCATGAGATTTGTTTCCACCTGTCCAAGATATTGACCCAATGCAAACGCCGTAGCCGTAGTTCCAACTCCCGTGATTAATAATTGAATGGTGGTTTCTCCTTTTACAAATTTTAATTGATCTTCAGAATGAAAATTATCGGCTAAAAATTGTCGCGTAGGTTCGATCTCAAAAAGAGTAGCAGCGACGATGGTTAGGTGCATTGGTTGTTCTGTTTAAAATAAAAAATAAATTAAATTTAAAATATACCGAAATACTGTTTTTTTTCTAAAATGATTGGCTTATCCTATTTTTTTTGCGTTACCAAGAAAGTTGAATTTGAATTTGTCCTGACATTTGAAAAAAAATGCTAAAATAAGCCACGCGTCCCTATTTTCATTTACACGATGGAAGAAACATTATTAATTTTTCATTAAAAAATTATTAATTATTTTAAACGATTAAACGATTAAACAACCGCTCTATTTTCTCTTCCGCACCGGTACCGAATTCTTCAATCCATATCGAATTCCGATCCCAGGACTAATTCCCAATACTTGGTGATAAGTAGCAGCAATATCTAAATCAAATTGATCACTAATTAAAAAACCAAAGCCAAAAGTTGCTAGCGTAGGATTGGAAGCACCACCTACGCGAAGGCTTACGACGGGATGAATTTGGTATTCCACCCCCGCTTTAATAGACAAATCTGTGTCGACTCCTTTTTCAACTTCTCCATTAAGCGTAACTTTTTTGGAAGGATGGTAACTAAAACCAATATTTAACAAACCAAGAACTTCTTCGTCTTCATTTAAATCAACTCTCACTGGGCTATAAATTCTTGCACCAACGGTTAATTCTTTATTGATCGGAGCTAAAAAACCAATTTCAAAAGTAAAAATGGAGGTAGAACCATAGTTCTCTATTCGAGTATTTAAGAAATCAAATTGAACACCCATTGAAAGTTTATCAAATAATTTTCTAGCATAGGAAAGGCCAATTTTTTGTTCATTAAAATCTGAGATTCCAAAATTTTGAATGGTCAACCCAAAAGTGCCAGAACCAACGGAATGAGCTGCACCTATTGCAATTGTATTGATTCCAGTACCAGCGAATCGTTGATCTCCAAATATCGCAAATTGAGTTCCTTCTAAAAAACCTAATCCAGCAATATTGCTAAAAATACTATGAATGTCCTTGTTACTGACGCCAGTATTGCCCATTGCCATACCTCTAGCACCAGCAGGTAGAGGTGTACCATTTTGGCTAAAAGAAAGGGTAGTTAAAAACAGTAGGATTGAAGTAAAAATTATTTTCATGGAGCATCGATATTTTGATGAAGTTTTAAACAACTTCCATAGGTAAATATAGGAATAAATGCTGCTGTCAGGTAGGAATCGAGGAATTCTTTCCATTCTTTCAATATTGGCCGGTTTTGCAAGATAATATTTATAAAAACATTTTACTCATCCTAAATTTTCTTTTTATTAAAATTGAACTATTCCCAACCATTATTATTTGTAATAAAATTAAGCAGCTTCACTATAGTAATGAAGCCTATCTACAAATTAGACCTAGAAATTAAGTCTGATAAAACAAGGAATTCTAAATCATATTTCTAACTTTGTGATGTTTGAATATTTTTGGTTCATTTTGATCAATTATTCGGCAAACAAACTCAACAATTCAAGAACTCAACACTTCAACCAAATTATGGCATCTGACATCGAAATTGCACGTACTATTCCTCTAAAACATATTGCAAAAATTGCTGAGCAGCTCAACCTAACCGAAGATCAGCTCGAGTTTTATGGTAAATATAAAGCGAAATTACCCCTATCTTTAATTGATCCTAAAAAGGTAAAAAAGAACAAACTGATCTTGGTATCGGCTTTGAGTCCCACACCAGCAGGAGAAGGAAAAACGACCATGTCTATTGGTTTGACGCAAGGATTAAATCGGATTGGGAAGCAAACCACGGTTGTTTTGCGAGAACCTTCGCTTGGACCAGTATTCGGAATCAAGGGTGGGGCAGCAGGAGGTGGATATTCTCAAGTGCTTCCGATGGAAGATATTAATCTCCATTTTACAGGTGACTTTTCAGCCATTGAAAAAGCGCATAATTTATTGGCCGCTTTGATTGATAATAATATTCAAAGCAAAACGAGATCCTTAGGAATTGATCCTCGCACGGTTTTGTGGAAGCGGGTGATGGATATGAATGACCGAACGCTTAGAAAAGTGGTGGTTGGTCTGGGTGGAACTGGTAGTGGTATTCCACGAGAAACAGGTTTCGATATAACGGCTGCCTCTGAAATTATGGCCATACTTTGTTTGGCTAACTCAAGAGTAGATCTTAAGGAGCGACTTGGAAATATTTTTGTTGGATTTACAAAGGAACGTAAGCCTGTATATGCTCGCGATCTCAATGCGCATGGTGCCATGGCTGCGCTACTGAAAGATGCGATTCAACCAAATCTTGTTCAAACCATTGAAGGAAATCCTGCCATTATTCATGGAGGACCTTTTGCTAATATTGCGCAAGGTACCAACTCTGTTTTAGCGACCAGTATGGGATTGTCTTTATCTGATTATGTGGTAACAGAAGCTGGATTTGGCGCTGATCTGGGAGCAGAGAAATTCCTGAATATTAAATGCCAAAGTGCTGGTCTCGCACCAGAAGCGGTGGTCATTGTTGCAACAATTAGAGCGTTAAAATATCATGGTGGAGTAGACCTGAAATCTCTTAAAGCACCTAATCCAGAAGCGGTTAAAAAAGGAATCGTTAATCTAGAAAAACACTTAGAAAATATTCAACAATTTGGAATCCAACCCGTCGTAGCAATCAATGAATTTGTCGGTGACACGGAAGCAGAAATAGCGGTGGTTCAAGAAGGTTGTGCCGCAAAAGGGGTGAAAGCTGTAGTCGCAAAAGTCTGGGCAGAAGGTGGAAAAGGAGCGGAAGATTTGGCAAGAGCCGTCGTTGAAAGTATCGAGCGTGGAAAAAATAAATTTACCCCACTATATGATTGGGCAAGCCCTGTAGAAGATAAAATTAAGACGATTGCCACTAAAATTTATGGTGCCGCTAATGTAGAATATGGCAGCACGGCTCGTCGTGACCTTCGTCGAATTGCGAAACTAGGATTGGATCATTTACCAATTTGTATGGCAAAAACACAAAAGTCTTTATCTGATGATCCAAAGAAAATTGGTCGCCCCGAAGGTTTTACCATCACGGTTAGAGAAATTGAAATTGCTGCGGGTGCTGGGTTTTTGATTCCGATTACGGGTGATATGATGCGGATGCCTGGATTGCCTGCGACTCCTTCTGCCGAGTTGATTGATATCGATGAGGATGGTCAGATTAGTGGGTTGTTTTAGGGGGGTGAATTGTTTAATCGTTGATTTGTTTAATCGTTTAATCGTTGAGTCCACTCTAAAAACTAAAAAAACAGATATTTAAAATAGTATTTAATAAAAATAGAATATATAAGATGTTGGCGATAAAAGATATACACGTTAAAGAATCTCTGCGTTCTCTGCGTCTCCCGAAGCAAGTTCGGGACAGGTTATGCGAGAAAAACACTTTTTAGAGCAGACTCATCGTTTAATTGTTGAGGCACGGAATGGTGATTAATGGGAATTGAATTTTTTTATTAGATTATTTTGATTATTGATTGTACAGATTAGGTTTATATGTTGATGATGAGTAAAAAGAAATTATTTTTTTTTCTATTATTCTCTTTAAGTTTTATTCTTAGTTTATTGGGGCAGAAGGATAAAAGTGATTTTGAAAATTATCAGCTTAAGAAAAAAATATCCGTAGAAGATTATTTATGGAATGGAGGTAATTTTCCCCTTCCTTCTGAGATTGTAGGATTATTTCAATTTGATCATTCTACTTTGTTTTGGATCAACTTGTCGGGGGAGATTATATTTTATGATACAGACCTTCATAAGATTTTAAGTCATTATCGTATTTTCAATGATCTTATAATAACCAAAGCCTCTTTTAATCAAGCTACTAAAAAATTATTTCTTTGTGAGAAAGGAAAAATTATTTCTGTTTTTAATTTAAGAAATAAAGGACTAGAACTTAAGACGACCTTAATTGATGTTTCTGCCCAAGATACTGTTACCTTCAATGATTTAGCAATAAACCCATCTGGAAATTCTGTTTTGACCTTTTCAAATAATAGCGTTTTTTCTTGGCAATTTACTAATGGTGTTTGGAATAAAAAAAATATCCAAACGAGTAGATCTCCTTTTTCTATAGGATTTTTAAATGATTCAATTTTTCTTATTGGAAGCCATGATGGTTATGGCCAATTATACCATATTGGAAGCTTGGAATTAATTAAATCTGTAAAAATGTTTGATGCTGAATTGGTCCAATGTGCTGTATCAAAAGATAGATTGAGATTTGCGATTACAGATCAGAAAATAGTTAAGGTTTATGAGGAAAAATTAGGTTATCCAAGAAAAATAAAACCTAATTTTGAATCTATTGGAAATATAGAATGGTTGGATAATGAACATATTCTTGTTACTGGAAATGGACCAGGATTCGAAGTATGGAGTTATTCAAAAAATCGACCTCCCAAATTGTTAGTATCAAAAAATGTTTCTAAACGAAAAACCAGACGATCTAAGAAAAAGCGCGTTTTTCCAAAGCGAACATCCTATCTAGTATTGTCTACTATTGATTCAATAATTAGTTTAAAAAAATTTAATTTAAATCTTACAGCGATTGATGTGGATGAAAATTTTCTTGCAACGGCTGAAGAAAATTTTGATCTTAAGTTGTTTCAAATACAAGGAAATGCGTTTAATTTAAAAGAACTAATGAATTGCCAAGATGATATAGGGAAAAGTATTTCTGATATTCAGATTAGAGATTCGAAATCTGTTTATGTTGGTTCTTTATATGCTGGAGGAGCGTATAATTTAGCCAATGGAAAAACCTCATTCCAAATGCATAACAATTGGTATTCATTTAGCCAAATCGATTTTAAAAGTTTTCAGGATGTGAAAATTTATAAATCAGATAGTGGATTTGAGGATAGAAAAATAGCAGGGATTACTTTTGATCCATATATTGACGCTGGAAAACGGTTATCGAATCTAAATAAGAAAATAAGAAAAGAGGGTATAAAAATGCGATTACTCAGAAATCCTGCTGGGTTTGACATCTCACCTGAAAAGAAATTTTTATTATCCTTTGATGCAGATGGTTATATGGAAATATTAAACTTCAAGACTTATGAAATTATTTTTAATGATAGAATTACCAGCTTTCCGATTGTTTTTTCTGCCTTTTTAAATGAAGAAATAATAACAATAGATACTTCGGGAAACCTTTTCAAACATAAAGTGAAGAATGGCAAAGAATTGGTTTTGATCAAAAAAGAAAATCTGGGAATTAATCCAACTAAGTCAGCCATTAATGGTCTTGACTTACTGATGATGGCGGATAGTCAAAGCATAACAATATACAATTTGAACAATAGCCAGATTGTTTCAACCATTGAGAATAAATATAAAAATTTCAATATCGATCAAATAGCATTTATTCCAAAAAGTGAAAAATTTATTTATACTTTAAATGAAAAAGATACCGTAAAAATTGACAAAGGAAATAATGCCGAAGTTCTTAAAAAAACGACTAATCGAACGTCCTCTGCTGGTATTACAAATCATTCTATTTCAATAAATAAAAACATGCTTGTCTTAGCAAATTCTTTTGGAGACCTTATTTTTTATCAAAAAAAGCAATAGAAAATTATATAAAAAGGCTGCCTAAAATGCAAAATTTACATCTTAAGCAGCCTCTTAATATTGCAAAATAGCAAATTGTTTTTTATTCAAAAATCTCAATATCTGGATAGAACGCAGCCAATGAGAAATAGTAGCCAAGAATAGACTCCGCTGCCTCTAATTGTGTTCCAGCTAAAGGTCCTTCTACCACTAATCCAGAAATAGCAATTTTATTACCATTACTGTCTTCTGCAACGATAGCTCCTGGTCCATTTACATAAGTGATATTTTCAAGGCCAGCATTATAATAAGCGGTAATAAAATTTCGAGTATCGGATCCCATTACCACTAATTCTCCATCAGGAAATTCTTCAATTACTACTAAACCTTCCCCAAAAGATTCAACAGGATATACTTTATTTTTAGCATCCGTAAGAACCGCTAGTGTTCGATCTTTTGATGGTAATCGAGTATCAAAATTATTTACAGGGAAAATAAAATTATTATTATTAGTTCGGTAATCTCCGTAAGGAAATTGGTTATAATTTCGGTTAAAACCCGTTTCAGTGGTCATGACGGAACTATTTGGATACATGCTGCTCCAAGTTTCCCAAGTGGTTTCAATCACCGGAAAAGTATTAATACGCGTACTAATCAAGTCTCCGTTTACACAATCAAGTCTCATCTGCGACCAATAACTATCGGTTGCACGATCATAAGGCATAAGATTGGTATTATATAGTTTTCCACTCACACCAAAAGTAGTGATCTCAGAATTGACTTCTCGGTTCCATGCCACGGCCGTTCCTGTTAATGGGCAATACGTAAGCGCATAGTTGATATCTGCTAATTCGTCATTGACAATCTCATGCCAATCTAAAATTCGGTGGGCATAGGCCTTGGCAACGCCATCATGGACGATACCGACCACTAGATTATTAGGATCTAAGAAAGTAGTTTGATCGGCTTTTTCAAAAATTGGATTATCCACTGAAGGAATTCCATCCTTTCCAGGTCCACCATCAAATACTTCTCCTGAAGGAATCAGCCATTCGCTATTTCCACTTTGAGAATCGTCTGAATCATCAGAACAAGAAGTTAGACCAAGAAGGCCAACGAATAAAAGTAAGAAAACATTTTTCATATCTATTGGATTTTTAAAATTTCAGTAGGTGTTTTTTTGTTATTTAAGGTATATCTCAATTGTACTCCAACGGTAAAGCTCGTGGTTATTTGAAGTCCGTTAAGTTGTTGAAATAGAGGGATTTCTGTATAGAGTCTTAAAGATTTTTGTGGGTCTGGTTGAAAGGAAATTCCTAAGGGAAGGCTCCACCAGTTTCCACCGCTATTAGGTCCTGTGCTGTTCTCTTCAACATTTCTTGCTTGGTGTCGATATCTAAAACTTAGGTCTGGAATAAAATTGCCTTTACTGGTAATCCATTGATAATTAAAAGAAAGCATAGAAACCCATTCGTCCCCAAATCCAAATCTACGACCAGCGAAATTTGAGGTACTTCCAAAGGAGTCATTCACTCCATTATCTCGATAAGAAAATTCAAAAGCGGAGGTCAAAAAAGGAAATAGAAAATGTTCCTTTATCATATTTATTCTTGCTATCCAGTCAATACTACCGCTACCACTTTGCATATCTGGCGAAAGAAAAATCGCCGAACCATCTGTATGACTTCGTTGGCCAATAGGTATTTTTATTCCACCGGATAACCCAAGGGTGTAATCATTCTTTTTAAAAAATTGATATTGTGAAACCAATAATAAATCTCCAAGACCGATACTTGATTCGTTAGCTGAAACAGTCTGACGAGATTGTTGGACGAGTGGAAGAACCGCTGAAAAAGACCAGTTATTATTTAAAATATAGTCTATTTTAGCGGATAAGCTTTGCCCCGATCTTTTTCTCGGATCATTGACCAGCCGTTCATTTTGATCTATGAGAAGGTTAATCGCCTTAAATTCATAGCCGAGGTTGAGAGTCCAGGTATTTTTCACGCCTGATTGTATGCCATAAAAGCTACTAACCGGAGCACCAGCGGTACAACAAGTTTGGGCAGAAAGCTGCGAAATACTTAGCGAAATAATTAATAAGAATAAAAGGGTCAAGCGCATCACAAGAATTTAAACACTAAGAAAATCAAAAAGATGATGGGAAAGCACTTGGCTTAATACTTATCAATATTAAATGTCTTTTAAAATACTTTTTGAATCCATTATTAGCCAATTGAATTTTTTATTTAAGTACTAAACAATAACTTTCTCTCAAACGTCTTAAAAAACAGAATCAATCCTTATTAATTTTCCTAATCAAACACGAATAAAGAACCATTATTAATTACCCAACCTATGGATCGTCTTAAAGCTTACCTTGATACCGTTAATTTTGTCGAAGCCAACGATTGGGAATTTCTTTGCTCTAAGTTAGAACCCTTTTCTTTTCAGAAAAAAGAGATAACGTTAAAAACGGGAAAAATTGAAAACTATTTAAGTTTTTTAACTGAAGGAGTGATACGATCTTATCTTCCCAAGGATGAAAATGATGTAACTTTTGGATTCTCTTTTGAGGATAATCTAGCCAGTGGTTATGATTCATTTATCACCCAATCTCCCAGTACTTTTCAGATGGAAGCGCTAACTGCTACACAAGGTTGGCGTATTTCTCATGCAGGACTCATGGAAGTATATGCGGAGACAAAAGTTGGTTGTACCTTAGGACGAATCATTGCAGAAACCCTAATAGTTAAACAGATCAAACGAGAAATATCCCTTCTTAATACGACAGCGGAAGAACGCTATCAAAGTCTTTTTGTAGAGCGCCCAGAGCTTATAAAAGAGATTCCATTAAAATATTTAGCTTCCTATATCGGCGTAACTCCACAAGCGCTCAGCCGAATCCGAAAACGAATTTCTTAAACAGCTTCATAAGGATGTTTTCTTAGGATAAGGGATTATCATAATTTTTGCTATATTAGCATAAATTATAATCTGATTTTGATTTGTAAAATTACAGCTTGATGAATACCCTTTCCGTCATAAAAATGGGTCACCCTAATCTCAGGAAAATTGCTAGTCCTGTCCCTCTAGATCAACTTCAATCACCTAGGTATCAAGAATTTATTGATCATCTGATCAATACCATGCGAGCTGAAGATGGTGCTGGAATTGCGGCACCCCAAGTAGATGTAGTAGAACGAATATTTGTGATGGAAGTTGATAATAATCCCCGATATCCTGACAAACCTTCTTTTCCTTTATTGGTAGCAATTAATCCTGAAATAAAACCGATAGGAACAAAGCAAGTTGAAAGCTGGGAAGGCTGCTTATCGATTCCCAATATACGAGGTAAATTAATGCGATGGGCTCAGGTTAAAATTACAGGATATGATCGTGATGGGCATTTTTTTGAAAAAGAGTTATCAGATTTTGCCGCAGTGGTTGCTCAGCACGAATTGGATCACTTAAATGGAATTTTATTTATTGATAGAATGAAGGACATGAAGAGTTTGTGTTTTCAAGCGGAGTATGAACGGTTTTATTTATAAGAGTTCAAAAACAAATTTACTGAATTAATCGTCTAAGTTTAAGAGATAGACTTTTCTAATTAAATCTAATATGGATTCTTTAATTTGGTTTTTCTTCATTAAGTAAAAATTAGGTGATCCTAAACGCTTTTTATTTGTAACTATTTCTTACTATCTTCATTATAATAACTGAGAGTGTGATCAATACTACTGGACATTTGTGGGTTTGGTGCTACTCTCCGGCGGTACTGCCGGAGCTGGGAGGCGGAAAATGGCAGAAATGTCCAGTAGTATTGGTGTGACCAATTATAGGCAGTAGTAATCTGGCTAACTAGCAAATATCTTAAGTTTGTCGCACACATATACATTTATTTACTTCACCTTTTTTGACTAACAAAAAAATTATGAAAACGATTTCAACCTTCTGCTCTTTAAGTTGCTTAATACTGGTTTTGGTGTCTGCCTTTATTGGTTGTAAAAATGATGTAAAACAAGATAATGCATATGATGAAACGGATATGGGTGCCACCTCGAATGATCAGGGGCCTACTAAGTTACTGGTCAGCCAACCTTTTACGAATGTTCGTCAAGCGCCAGAAGTATTAACCCTTTCTGATCCTTCGTCTCCAAAATCTTATACCTTAAAAACAGGAACAACCATTAAGGTACCGGCAAATGCTTTTGAATATTTAGATGGTCAACCGGTAACAGGTTCTGTTGATTTAGTATTTACAGAAATTCACAGTGCTGCTGAAATTATCGCTTCTGGAATTCCAATGAAATTTATTGATGAAAATGGAATAACCCAACAAATGCAATCCGCAGGAATGTTTGAATTACGAGGAGAACAAAATCATAAACCAATTCAGATCGTAGCAGGAAAAGCGGTTGATATTGCGTTGGTTTCTGATGTTGAAGGTGCGTATGATTTTTGGTCTTTTGATGAAGAAAAAGGCAATTGGGATAACGAAGGAGCGATTGTTGCAGAGGAAGGACCTACCCAAAATATAACGCCTATTGCTCGTAAACGTAAAATCGAAAGATTAAAAAAACAAACTAAAAATAAACCCATAAAGCCGGAGTTTAGTGACGCAAATAAGTTGGTTTTTAACGACCTAGACCTAAGTCAAACTCCAGAATTAAAAAGTCAAGATCCGGTCGTCCTTATCTACGTAGGAACGGACAAATCAAAAGCACCTGAAGAAAATAAGTGGATTCGAAAACCTGGAATCTGGCATAAAAAAATGATCAAACTCATTGATGCAAAGGAAGAGATTTACGAACTAACTTTATTGGGCGATAAAATGTATCAAATAGAAGTAAAGGCTGCTCCGACCGCGCTTGAAATTGATAAAGCCAATGACGATTATCAAAAAGAACTTGCCAATTTTAGAGCTGGGGTAGAACAATTAAAAAATGAAGAAGCTTTAATCGAAAATCGTAAAACGTTTGTTAGAATGGCTGCTGTTAGAGGATTTGGCCGCTATAATTACGATATTATGTGGAAACTAAAAAATGCAGTCGCTCTAAATGCTGATTTTGAAATAGCGGAAGTACCTGACATGGTAAAAAATAAAGCCATGATTTATTTGATCACGGATAATGGTAGAACCGTAGTTAGTTTACCTAAAAGAAACTGGGACAAATTTCGATTTAATCCTAAGGCGGATAATAAACTTTTGGCGGTCATGCCTGATAATACGGCTGCCATATTTACAGAAAGTGATTTTGAAGAACAGGAAGAGGAGCTAATAGAAGCTCATAAGAATGACTTCGTTTTTTCTTTGGATAGGAAAGAAGATAAAATTGAAACTTTAGCTGATTTAGATGCATTGCTTTCAGATGATAGCGATGACGAAATCGACCCAATTCAGGAAATAAAACT
>JALZUU010000151.1 GCA_023300665.1 Saprospiraceae bacterium
TACTGATGACTTAACAACAAATAATATAAAGCTAAACGTATTTCCAAATCCATTCGGTGCTTTTACAACTTTTGAAATTGAAAATCTTCCAGCTGGAGAGACGGCGTTTTTACTCTATGATAATGTTGGGCGATTGGTTCGTAAAGAAGTGGTTGGGGATGATGCGCAATTTCAGTTCCGTAGAAAAGGCTTAACGGGTGGTTTGTATTTTTATGAATTTAGGCAGGCAGGGGTATCTGTTGCGAGTGGGAAGATGGTGGCGGAGTAACGGTGAGATTTAGATTAGTTTTGAAAAAAATAGACTGGCGAGATGTTTTCGTCAGTCTATTTTTTCTACTTTCATTTCAACTTAAACTCCTTTATTTTACTACCTCACATTTTCCACTTTTAAGATCCATTTCTACTTTCTTAAATTTAATATCTTCAATGATTCTACCGTCTGTATATTTAACTGTTATCTTTTCATTTCTACTTATCCTCTTAAAAAGATTCGGTTTTATTGGCCTTAACGGTTTTAGTTTTGCTTTTTGAGACTTCTCCTCTTGAGATAAGGATTCCAATTTTTGAAGTAAATTGCCCATATCCAATTCTCCAGAATCATTTAAAGGCAATCTTCCTTTTTGTCCATGCATCAGGGATTTTGTCATTCCAAAAAAACGAGGGTCTTTTGAATTTTTCAGTATCTTTCCTTTTATTTTTTGAACTTTATTTATTAATTTTTTAGCATTATCAATATAATTTTGCCCTCCTATAAAGTTTAAAAAATGGATTAATATATCTCCATATACTTCAAAGGTCTCCTCATCCGTAACGACTTTCTTTGGTACAAAATAAAGACAAATTTCTTCTACATTTGAAGGTGTCCATTGACCTGGCATTACTCCTCCATAATTAAACATAAAACTCATAAAAGTACTTAAAACAAAGTTTGAATTTTCTTGTTGAAATTCATTTTGAGTTTTAAAAATATCACTTTCTTGGAAAGCTTCAATCCACTTTTTTTGTTGTTTTATATAAATGTCACCTAATGAATCCTCCAAGTTCATTACTCGATGATTTAACAGATCTAAGGCTTTCTTATATTGCTGGTCCGTATCTCTTCTTTCTGATAATTCAACATCACCAAAATTAAAAATATATTCAAAAGGATCGGCCCCAATATTAAGGCCATCAATTAGAAATGAATCGCTTAATGATTGAATAGTTTGCGTATCAAAACTGATTAAACAAGCTTTCTCCTTCGTAAATATTTCTTGAATTTTCCCAGCCCAATCATTAACAATTTCCCCCGACTCTAATACCGTATTCGACTTAACTTTTATAAAATCTCCTTTTTTAAACATAATCATACTTTTCTAAAAAACACTCAACCGTCCCACCTTCCGAGCCGCACCACTGGTCAACTCAAAAAAGTAAATTCCAGAAGCAAGACGACCTCTTTCAATCGTTACGGTACCAGGACGGACCGTTCCATAATGTTGCACTACTCGACCGTTTACATCTAGAATGTTTAGGTTAAATTCGATATTATCTGGATATTGAATAATCAATTCTGTTTGGGTAGAAAATGGATTTGGTTGCACTCGAATTTCCAAGTCATTGGTAAACTCTTTGGTACTGGTTAATAAGATACATTCGCCACCGATCACTGGAATCACTTGTTCATAATCACTATTTACAATATCACGGATTTCAGAAATACAAATATCGGTACTCGTCACGGAAGAATAATATACTCGACAAATTGGCTGTGGAGTTAATGTTTTTTGAATAGCAGAATCAGGGTAAGAAATACCGATAATATCACCATTAAAATTACCTTGTAAAGTAAAAGGTTGCGTAGTCACATCCGTTAAGCTTTCTACGCTTGCCATAACAATTCCGCTTACCGAAAATTCATAAGCAACCACTTTAGTCGTTAGGTTATTCATTCCAATATCGATATAATTTTCAGCTGGATTATGATCGATGATACTCAACGAAACCGTATCATTTGGATTTAAAATACCTGCCGGAAAATCACAGTGTTCGTGCGCTACCCCACCCGTATGGATATGACCATCTGAGTAATTAACACAATCATTAATCAAAGCAGCATCATAGATCGTAATTCGACCATCTCCATTTAAATCATTACAAGGAGTTGGCGTAATATCATGACCTAAAATTTCGCTTACATAGGTTTCGGCATCTTCCACTTCTTGAGCTTCATTATTATCCAAATCACCTCGCAGCGCAGAACCACCACAGTTCCCTTCACAGTCAATCGTAGTCAATCCAAAAGGAACACCGGCGCAATCTGAAAAAGGTGCACATTCTTCTTCCACCTCCATTTCTAAAACACCTGAAGAACGATCTAAGACAATACAAGCCGTAGCCCAATTATTATCTGTTCGCTTTTCAATCTGTCCATTAAAGTCTGGTTGATTTAACCAGTTGACGCGTACCACAATCGTGTAAGCACCATCTTCTACGTCTGTAATATCAATCCATTGACAATCAATACTGGGGCTATAAATATCTCCACAACCAGCGGTAATTCCCATATTTCCACAACCATATTTTGCCGTACCACCACCACTACATTCTAAATCAATTACACAAAAACCAGCTTTATGACCAATCGGAATTATATTACTAGTGGAATCTACTAATAAGTATTCTGCATAACTTTCATAGTGATAATGTCCATGACAATTATCAAAACTGAACTGATCATTATCAGGTGTTTCTTGACCGATATAATAATCGAGTTCACCAACATTTTTAAAATGTGTCGTAAATCGAATAACATCACGCGTCCCATATCCTTGTAGACAACCTTCGCCGATAAAACAATCATTCTCCTCAGCAAATTCTTGACCAAGGAAAAGGGTATTACGAAGAACATCTTCTTGAATTTCTAAGTCAGGTCCATCAGGACAAGTCGGATCACCTTGCGCGATACAAGAACCATCATCAAAGGTCGCTACCGCATTATAATTACAACTCGTTGGATCGGTACATCCCATCACTGGACCATTATAAGTAATCTGCCAATTGATATTTTCCGTACATTCATTATCTGCGCTACCTATTCGAATAAAAATAGTTGTTCCAGCATTTAACAATGCATTTACTTCTGCCTGTAATCCACAGCCACCTTCATTATCATCAAAGAAAATAGTTCCTTCGTTCGTATCTGGAGGCAAGGTTGAGGGACATTCTCCATAAACCCAAATTTTGGTATCACAATCATTAAGATCACAAGTAGAAATAGAAAAAAGTCCGGTTGTGTCTGTTGTAAATTCGTAATAAGTATTATTAGTTTCTGCTACATAGATACTATCAAGGTCTGCTAGTATTCCGATACTACAACTCTGACCAGGAGAGCAAAGTACGGTAGTGGATTCTACACTACCAAAAGCAGATCCAAAGACCACTTCTACTCCATCTACCTCTACATTATAAAATCCCGGAAAAGAAATACCATCACCAAAATCATCAAAGATGGTAAAGACCACACAATCTTCGCTTGGAACACAAAAAGTCCAAGTATATAGAGAATCTGGTATATTAAGATCGCCCTCTTGAATAAATCCATAGGTATCAGTGGTTCCTATTAATTGCCAAGAGGTTTCGCCATTATAGTCATCTGTATGAATATTTATAGTAATATTAGTGCTATCTGGCCCACATTGAGCAACAAGTTGTTGGCCAAAAGAAGAACAGAACAATAATAGAAAAATCAAATGTATGGTTAATTTCATTTTGAGACCTTTAGCT
>JALZUU010000152.1 GCA_023300665.1 Saprospiraceae bacterium
CCTCATTAATATCCACTCCATAAATATTCTTTTCTAAAATATCATTGGTAATATCTGGAAAGATAATAGAGCCGCCTAAAAGCTTTGTTTGGAGTTCATCAATGTAGCGATGTTCTTTTATTAGAAAGTCTAAAGCCTGATTTAGAAAAGCACCACTACCACAAGCAGGATCACAAATAGTAAGCGAAAGTAAATAAGCTCGGTAAGCTTCTAAGGTTGCTAGTAATCGCTTTTTAACGGGCTTTGTTCGTCGTGGCTTATACTCCTCTTCTTTCAGTCCAATAGTCTCTTTCTGTTCTTCGCAAAGCTTCCCAACGGTGTTATCTACAATGTATTTGGTGATGTATTTAGGCGTATAAAAAACACCATCTTTTTTTCGTTTGGTTTTATTTTTGTCAATAGCTACTCCTTCAATCTCAGCGGTCATTTCGTCAATCTCATTTAAGCTATGCTCAAAGATATGTCCTAAGATGTTGACGTCTACTTCTGTCTCAAAATCATAACCAGATAATAGAAGGGTATGATTCATTAGAATATTATCGGTGATTTTTAAACGGTCTAATAATTCATCTGGTGCAAATAGTCCACCATTGAAAGCAAAGATTTCGGCTTTGTCTTTTCTGGCAGGTCTTCCAGCATTGATATAGTTAAAGTATTGTTGGAAAACTTCATAGAGTGGCTTATAGTTATCTAAGTCTTCTAGAGCCTCAAAGTTTTTGATAATCTTAGAAACAGAATTAGGCGGTAATAAGCCTTTATCTTCGGCAAAGAAGATGAATAAAAAACGATCAATTAATTTTTGTGATTTTTTGAATAAAGTAAGCTTTGGAATATCTGGATTTTGCAATACCATATCCTTAAAGAGCGTATTCTTAAAAGCTGAATAATCCTTATAGAGCTTCTTAGTAACGTCTTCTTCTTTTAAGGTAGACTCTTTCTTTATTCTTTCAGGAAGACCGCTAAGAATGGAATCTTTTTGAAGGCAGAGATATAATAATTTGAATTGTTCTTCCCTTAACGTAAATAAGTTGAAGTCTAAATAGTCTACCGCATCATTGATATAGAAGCGGAGTTTTTCAAAATTAGAAGTGATAATATAAACACAAGTAGGGTGGTTGTTTTTGTAACCAAATGCCTGATCTGTAATTTTGGAAAGTTCCTTTGTCTTTGTGCCTTTTAGCTCAATAACACCAACGGCTTTTCCATCCTTTAAAATGGCACCATCTGCTTTCTTAGCGCCTTTGAGATTTTTTAATTCCGTAGTAAGGTTGAAGTCTACATTTGGATTAATGGTATAATCTAAGACTTCATCAAAAAGTTTTTGTAAGAAGCCGTATTGAAACTGTTCTTCCTTGTCTTCTCTTATATTCTGGATGATGGTTTCATCATGAAAGAAGGCGGTATATTTATCATAAGCCGACTTAACTTTTTTATCATCTAAAGTTTTGAGATATTTATTGAGTACCGATTTTTGAAAAAGAGCCATTCCTATTCGTATGTATTGGTTATTTAAGAAAAGCTCTAACAAATAAGTAGAATTTGTAAAGCTAATCAGCGTTTTGCATTAAGAAAGGCTAATATACGAAAAGGAAAAGAGATGTTATATTATTGGGCTATAAAGCTGATAAAACCAAAAATTTAGCTTGGATTTGTAGTCAAACTAACCTCTCTTCCCATTTTTTTCAATGAATCATCCTAATGGCGTATAGCTAATTTTATTTGTATCTTGTTGATAATCAGTGTTTTGGAATTCCTTGTCTCTTGATTTTTCATTTATTTTAAAAAAACTTTTCAAAATAGGAACATTTTGAGGCATTTGTCATTTAATCGTATCATTCCTAAATTATTAAAACATATAAAATGATATTAATTAACAAGTTAAGATTTGTAAATACAGGTGTAACGCAAAACATTTTAAAAGTAAGACACCCAAAAGACTTATCGAGAATAATTCTAACCACTGACAAATGTAGTGGATACGATGAATTAGAAATCATTTTCGATAAACACTCATACGGATATAGCGGTATGGTTAAAAGACATCGTGATGATTTCAAATTTGCAAGGCTGGAAAAAATAGAACTGATTGAAAATAATGGGGTAGTTATTATTAAATGTGAATGGATAGACTATGGAATACACAAAGATGAACCAACTGAATGCAATATGAGTTTTGAATTAAATGCTGGGCAAGTTTGATAAGAAGCACTGAAAAGCGCTAGAAATAGGGGAGAATTGCAAAGGTGTTTAAAATTAATGTTTAGAGTGCTTTCGGAGTTAAGAGATATTAAAAAACAAAAAAGCCCCTCTCTCAAAAAGGTCAAGACCTCCATTTAAAAGACATTTAATTAATTCAATATTACTTAATATTCAATACAAACGTTAAATCAATATCCCTATCTCCATCCGTTGCGCTGGAGATAGGGGGATAAAAGACAAATTCTATGACAAAAATTACTGCCAAAAAAATAATTTGGACAAATCTCACGAAGATTTGTATGATAATGAAAGTACTTATTATAAAATTTTCAACGCTATGGCAAATAGTCTAAATCTCGATAAAATTAGCAATACAATAAATGAGTAAGTTAAGGTACGATTTTTTGATAAACTCGACTTCAGAATTTTTAATGAATCACCCTAGATAGAGATACTATTTGGATTGAGGAGGATTCTGAGACAAAGACAGACTCCATCGGAAAAAATCAAAATCATCAAATACAAAATTTCCTTCTTTATCTTTTTTAATCTTTTTCAATTCTTTTTGTAATTGCTTAGCGTGAACTTGGGTTTGATTTGGGACTTTTATTTCTTTTTTAAAAAAAACGTAAAAAGCGTTTATTATATCTTTATCTCTTGGAAATTCTTTGCTCAATTTTTTTAAGGTTAAAACTTCGGAAGCTAATAATTGCGTCCATTTCAATTGATAATGAATAATTAAACAAAACAATTTTGCTTGAATTTCTAAATATTTTAATACTTCCAATTGAAGCCATCGATTGAGTTGCGTTGCACCTAATTCATATTTCTCTAAAACAATCGTAGCTCTTACGATAAGAAACAATAAATAAGCAACTTGAACACTACCCATTTGTTCACTTTTTGAGTTAATCAACTCAATGCTTAAATTAAGGGTCTGCTCCGCCAAAAGTATATTATTAGTAGTATAAGCAAATTCTAAATGACGAGAGTATTTAATATAATTGATGTAGGTTAAATCTATATTAGGAATAAGCGCTAAATCATTTAATTTATTGATGCCCTTTTTTAAAGCAACTTTATTTTTTGTCTTCGCAGCAAAGTAAGTGAAATTACTAATTGGCGGTAACAGACTGGAGAAAGGAAAGATGTTTGGGTGTTCTTTTAAAAAGAGAAGATATTTTTCAGATATATTTAAAGCAGATTTATAATCACGAATTAAAAAACATTTAAATACATGTATGTAGTACCAATGTGATTTGGCTTTAATACTTAAACATAAGTCTTCTGATGCTAAGATTGGATTTTTACGAAAAACCTTTTGGCTTCTAAATTCATCTGTAATAAACCTTACGGTCAAATGTAATTCGCGAATCTCTTCTCTTAAGATACGAAGATCATTTAGGTTTTGGATAGCAGCAGTAATTGAATTTCTTTCCTCTTTTAGCTTTTTTAATACATCTTGAAATCCAAAAATTCCTTCTTTAAAAAGTATATTCTCTTCTAGTTCGATCAACTTTAAAATAAATAAGAACTCTTCTTGTCGGTAAGCTATTTTTTTAAAAAAAAATAACTTTTTCATCGCTTCTTTTCTAAAATTTTTAGCGATCAAAATCTCTATTGATAGAATCCCTTTTTGGACTTTGCTTCTAGGTGAATTGCTAGAATGAAAATTGATTAAACTAGCTAATATCTTATTCTTCAAATAGCTAACTTCTGAACTTAAATGTTTTGCAATTGGGGTTCCTTTAAAATGATTTTTTAACTCATTTTTTTTGAAACTTTTCATTTCTTCAATAGCATCATAGATTTTAAGATAGTTCTTGTTTGAACTAGAGGCGTGGATATTTACATACCTTTTAAAGTATGCTTTCTCTCTCATTGACAAGCTGTGTACAAAATCGAAAAGAAATTGACTCATGTAACTTCCTTATTATTTTGAATAAAAAACGTTTAAAACCTCTACAATAGTACTATTTTTTTAAGTTTCTGACTTCCTTAAAATCAAATAAAAACATTTTTTTCTTTTAAATCTTACGTATAAATTTGAAAAGTGACCTTTTGTTTTTCTACTAAGGTATTACAAAGTACTCGACCTTGTTAATCTTGGTGATTGCACTATTATTATTTTTAACCAAAAAAGACATAAAATATGTATCGAAAATTACTAACTCTTTATTTCTTTATTCCTTTAATTTTTTCGTTTCAGAATGTTTTTGCTCAAACTTGTCCCATTACCTCTGGTATTTCGACAACAACATTTAGTTCGAATTCTTCCATAATCAGTTGGGTAGAAAATGGTTCGAGTACGAACTGGGATTTAGAAGTAATTCTTGAGGGAACTACTCCTACAGGAATACCTACTCCGGAGTACGATGATATAAGCACAAATCCAGCGACCATAACTGGACTTTTGCCGGAAACAGCATATGAAGTATTCGTTAGAAGCGATTGTGGAATGGATAATGTCACCGACGTTTCTGGTTGGAGTATTTCTTTTTCATTTACTACTTTGTGTGCGCCTTTATCTACAAATTATAATCAACCATTTTCACAATTAGATGAGGATGATCTTGCCCAATGTTGGACGATGGCTGCTAGTGGCATTCCTGACGAAACAGGTCCAATGGACCTTGGTGATGGGTCTTGGAGAGAAGATGGATTTTCCAATATCGGAGGGGAAGGAGCTATGAGAATTAGACTAAATTCTGATAGTGATGCAGATTGGTTAATTTCTCCTATCGTTAATATTCCTACAACCGGTATTCAAGCTGATTTTGACCTTGCTATTACTGGAGCAAATAATTCTAATGCAGCCATTCTTGGTTCAGATGATGAATTGCAATTTTTATTGAGTACGGATGCTGGTGCTACTTGGATTGCTCTACAAACCTGGACCCAAGCGGATAATGTAGATCCAGCAGGTGAAAATAAAGTTTATGATCTGTCTGAATATAGTGGCATGGACTTAATTTTTGCTTTTTGGGCTTTTGAAGGAACGGTCGATGATGAAGAAAGTACTGATGTTTTTATTGATAATTTTTCAGTAAGAGTACCTCCAACTTGTTTTGCTCCCTCAGCTCCTTCCATTAGTGAGATAGGAAGTGTTTCTGCAACGGTTAGTTGGACGCCTTCTCCAGATGGAGAAACAGCTTGGGATATAGAGGTCGTAGAAAATGGCGGTCCGTTTTTAGGTATTCCTACGATGGGATCCGATGACATAACAACAACATCCACAATGATCATAGATTTGTCGCCAGAAACAAGCTATGAAGTCTATATTCGATCAGACTGTGGAATGGATAATACAACGGATGTTTCAACTTGGCTTGGCCCTATTAGTTTTGCAACAGGGTGTGGGGCCTTCGAGACTCCATATTTTGAAGATTTCTTTAACACTCCTGGTCCTTTTGGCGGATTTCCCAATTGTTGGACCGAAGCCAATGATGGTAATCTTGTTGATGGCCCTTCCAATTTTGGGTCAAGTTCTTGGGGGGTAAGAGATCAATTTGGTAATTTTGGAGATAAATCAATGCGCATCAATTTATTTCAATCAGGTGACGTTGATTGGTTATTTACTCCTTCCTTTGTTTTAGAAGAAAATCAAGAATATCTGGCAGAATTTGATTTATCAGCTACTAATTTCCTTACAACAGATCCAACTAGTTTGGGGTCCGATGATAGATTTGTATTTTTAATTAGTTCTGATAATGGTGCTAGTTGGACTCCACTTCAATTTTGGACCGCAGAAGACATGATAGATCCTGCTGGCGATAGAATTGTCCATGATGTAAGCACTTTTGCTGGTGGCGAAGTGAAATTTGCTTTCTGGGCATCAGAAGGTGAAATAGATGATCCTGAGGATTATGAAATATTTATTGATAATTTCTTTGTTAGAAATCCTCCTAGTTGTCTTGAAATTTCAGATGTAATGATTGATGATATTCAACCTAGCTCAGCCAATATAAGTTGGTCTGAAAATGGTACTGCTACCGCTTGGGATATAGAACTGGTAATAGCTAACACTCCTAGCACAGGTATTCCTACAACAGAACTTGATGATATAAGTAATCCAACTGTTATTGATGGGTTAACGCCTGATACAGAATATGAAATATATGTACGGTCTGATTGTGGAATGGATAATTCATCAGATTTGTCAATATGGGTTGGTCCTTTTTCTTTTAGAACACCTTGTAATATTGATGCTCCTTATTTAGAAGACTTCACTTTAGAAATTATACCTGATTGTTGGAATACTTTGTCTGGGGGAGATCCTAGTACTGGACCTCTGGATGATAGCCCTTCTAACTGGATTTCTGGTTTTCAACCAGGAGCTCTTGACTTAGTTTTTCCTGGATTTTTTGATGTGAATGATTGGATTATTTCTCCTCCAATTAATTTGAATGGTGGAGCATATCAAGCAGAATTTGATTTATCCGTCTTAAATGCTGCAGATGGTTCTGTGGTTGGAACGCTAGGTTCAGATGATCGGATAATGATTTTAGTGAGTACGGATTTTATGGAATCTTGGACGACTCTTGAGCTTTGGACAAGCGGTACCGTATTTGATGGACTTGTTCTAAATATTACGCATGACTTATCTGCATTTGCAGATTTATCTCCTATTTTCGCCATTTGGACAACACAAGGAATCATCCAAGATCCTGAACAAAATCGTGTGGTTCTCGATAGATTCGAAATTACCGAACTTGATGTGCTTCCTATAGCCGCTACTACTTCAGAGACCGACGTTAGTTGCAATGGATTCTCTGATGGTGCAATCGATCTTAACGTAACAGGTGGGCAAATTCCTTTATCTTATATGTGGTCCAATGGTTCTAGTGATGAAGATATTTCTAATTTACCTGCAGGCGATTATACCGTAACCGTGACGAGTAGCGATGGGACCGACATTGAACTAACTGCTACCGTTTCAGAACCAACCGCTATTGAACTATCGACAAATGTAATGGATGAAACAGCAGATGGTGCAGCAGATGGTAGTATCGACCTTACCGTAAGCGGAGGTACTGCAGGATATACTTTTTCTTGGGATAATGGTGCTACTACAGAAGATTTATCGGATTTAGAGGATGGTACTTATTGTGTAACTATTACCGATGTAAATAATTGTATACAAACTACTTGTGCAGAGGTTATACCTGGTCTTGTTTCTGTTCAAGATCTTTCAGATTTGACCAGCTTCCGAGCTTATCCGAATCCTGTCGGAAATCAGCAGTTTATAATCGATTTGGAATTTTCTCTTGATAAAGATTTAGAAATTCAAATAATCAATATTTTTGGTCAAGAGGTTTATAAAACCGAACATTTAAAAGTATCTGATTTAGAAATAAAAGTGGATGCTGCAAGATTCCCTACAGGTATTTATTTTATAAAATTAACTGATTTGAAAGTACAACAAACGATGACTCATCGGTTGATAAAGCAATAAGTTAATTTGATTTTTTCGAAATTATTTTAGACTTTTTTAATGAGTGTATAATTCTTAGAAAGCGATACTGAATTTTTTAGTGTCGTTTTCTGTTTTATATCTTGCTTTATAATAGTACGGTGATTTTTAAACAGTTTCTTTATCTCTAAATCAAAAAATAATTAATAATGAAAGTAATAATTTATTGCCTAATATCAATCTGTTTAAGTCTTAGCAGTTATGCACAAAAGTTTGAAGTTCCTGATAGTATTTTAAATGATGTAGTATCCAATCAGTTCGAATATACTTATACTGCTAAATTTAAATATAAAGTTGTCTATCCAGCTAATTATGACACCTTGAAAACCTATAAAGTTTTCCTTGGCCTTTCGGGAGGAAATGCCAATGAACAAATAGTTAACTACTGTTATTATACTTTGTTCGATTCGAAATATTTTGAAAACTATTTTACGATCTTACCTCTTGCTCCTTCAGGTAGGTCGCTTGCTGATATTGACAGTACTGAAATTAACCTATTGATTGATGATATAATGAAAAATCATAAAGTGACGAACCGCAATTGGGTGGTAGCTGGAACTTCAATGGGAGGTTTTGCAGCGTTCAATTTTGCTAATAATAGACCTGAATTATTTGAGGGAATTATAACTTTTCCAGGTGGGTTACGGACTAAAGAAGTAACAGATAAATGGGCGAATTACAAAGTGCTATTAGCTATTGGTGAATTGGATGAGCCTAATTGGTTAAGCCTAGTTGATCGTACAAAATCTAGATTAGAAGGAAATGTGAAAAGCGTAGAAACTTTTATTCTTAAAGGAGAAGAGCATATAATTTCACCCGATTATGACATAGATAAAGTATATAGTAAATATTTTAACGAATGAAAATTTACCGCCAGTTGGTTTTGGCAAGTTGGTGATTTCAAGGTGAGCGTTTTTGGGTGCTGCTGCTGAATAAGAAGAGCGGCTAGCAAAATGACATACCTAATAACAAGCCTTGTTTTTAAACAACTTCAACAAATGAAAGCCCCTTCCTCAAAAGAGGTAAGGGCTTTCATTTTAAAATATTTAATTAATACTACTCAAT
>JALZUU010000153.1 GCA_023300665.1 Saprospiraceae bacterium
AGGATTGGTGATTTCTTTCCAAAGATAACCAGCATAATTCTTGTAACCGTCTATAAAGATATTAAAGTACTTTTCCATTTATTGATTTTTTATCTAATGCAAACTTAAGAAACTAGGACTAATTTATACGTGATCTTAGTCACAATAGAATAATTGATTTATGTGATATAAGTCACATCATTGGGGTGGTATCTTATGTAATTTTGAATTTAACTACTAATTTTAATCCTTAGATAAATTTTTCATGAAAAATCGAAAATTTCTTCAACTACTAATTGCCTTCGTATTTACGCAATGCTATCCTTCACCAAAGCTAGCAGGGCAATTTACAGACCAAGAATTTAATGATATGGCTACTCAAATGGCTAAGGGTGATACGGAAGATATTGAAGTGGCTACCTTAAAAGGAATGGAAGAAAAAGTTATTTTATTAGATACAAGAGAGAAGAAGGAATATGAAATTAGCCATATACCTGGAGCTATTTGGGTAGGGTATGACGATTTTAAAATGAAAAGAATCAAAGAACTTGCTAAGGATGCTAAAATCGTTACTTATTGTTCTGTTGGTTATCGAAGTGAAAGAATTGGCGAAAAACTACTGAAGGCAGGCTTTACAGATGTTAGTAATCTCAAGGGCAGCATTTTTAAGTGGGTGAATGATGGATATATGCTGGAAGATAAAGATGGTAATGAAACGGATAAAGTCCATGGGTTTAATCAGAAATGGGGGAAATGGGTAAAAGGAAATAAAGTGGTTTATTAAGGATAAGTACTTAAATTAAGGATAAGTAATGATGATTTATAGAAAATGGGGGAAGTCCATCTTAATAATCTGGTTGATTAATATCTGCTTTGTGGTAGGTCTATTTGCTCAAAATAAAATAGAGCAAAAAATTACTTCGATTGTTTTTGAAGGAATAGAAAAAAATAAAGAGCGTTATTTAAATCAGTTTTTAGAATCAAAAAACAGTAATTATCTTTCCGATAGTTTGTTGCTAAAAGATGTGCAACGACTAAAAAATATTCCGGGTATCGGAAATGCTACTTATCGGCTTGATACGGTAGACCAATCTATAAGTGTTGTTTTTCAAATTGAAGAAATAAAGACTTTATTGCCCATTGTTAATTTTGGTGGGATCAAAGATAATGTATGGTTTCAATTGGGATTCTATGATGCAAACTGGCAGGGTAGTGGCGGTTTTTTAAGTGCTATTTACCAGAATCAAGATAACCGACATGGTGGACAAATTTATTATCGAGCTCCAAGAATCAAAGGATCTGATTGGGGCATATCTGCGTCTTTAAATATGCGAGCTTCTTCAGAACCGCTATTTTTTCAAGAAGGGATCCTTAATTATGATTATACCAATTACGAAGCCGGCCTAACCATCATTAAACAATTTGGTTTTCGAAATCAATTAGAATTTGGTGGTACTTATTTTATTGAGAAATATGAAAAAAGTAAATCACAAGTTTTAGAAATTCCCACAAGTCCAGGATATTTAGTTCAACCAAAATTTTTATCAAAAATAGAATATACCAGTGATTATTTAGACTATCATTATTTTTATCTCAAAGGATTTTATTGGAAAGCTGGTTTACAAAATGTCTATAATATTCAAGATCAATCATGGTTTCATAGTTTAGAATTTTCAGGTAAATATTTTTCAAGAATAGGGAAGAAAGGAAATCTAGGAATCCGTTTTCAGATGGGCATTGCAACAAATAACAACAGTCCTTTTACCCCATTTGTTATTGATAGTCATGTAAATCTAAGAGGTGTTGGCAATCGAATTGCCAGAAGTACAGCGAAATTTATGATCAATTCAGAGTATCGATATACTTGGCTAGAATCTAAAAAATGGGCTGTTCAAGCTGTTGGATTTTTAGATATTGGGACATGGCGTTCGCCAGGTAGTAGCTTGGAAGAATTATTTGATGTGGCTCAAGTTAAACAATTTGCTGGTGGTGGATTACGCCTGATTTACAGAAAAATTTATGGAACCGTATTGAGAATAGACTATGGAGTTAATGTTCAAAATGTTAAACACCATGGTATTGTAATCGGCTTTGGTCAGTATTTCTAATCAATTTTTTAGACTTCTTTTTCTTATCAGCTTTGAATGGTAGCCGCGGGAGTGTTCAATTAACTGTGTCTAGTCAATTAACCCATTTTATATAAATAAAATATTACTTTCATAAGTAATTGTTAATTAGTGGATTGGTTAATCGGTCTCTTCTTACGCAATGCTAACGCAATAAAAAACACAGATTATTGAACAGTCCCGTAGCCACTAAAAAATAGCCACCACTCCGGCTCCTAACCAATTACCTCTTTGAATCGCTCCGACACTATTTTGAAAATAATAATTATTAAAAGTCGCACCATCTTCTGTATCTCCAGCATCTGCATTTCTAAAAATATAATGGACCGATAATTTTAAATTAGGATTCCAATAATAATTAACACCAAAATCAAAAGCATAATCTTTTCCCGCAAATGCTCCTACCGAAAGTGCATCTATTTGTTCGTCTAATGCTAAAGCACCATTAAATTGCATCATCATAAATCCAGGTTCTAAGATTCGTCCTTTCGGCAT
>JALZUU010000154.1 GCA_023300665.1 Saprospiraceae bacterium
AATTTCGTAATTACCAACTCACCTTTTGCCTTTTGATCATTAAAATTTAAAGCAATATTCTTTAAAGGCTTTCCTTGGTGAGTATTAATAAAGTTCTTTTTCCATGCTACCTTAAACGCAGAATTGGCTGCTCGAAAAGGCTCGACTTTAATATCTTTTTTTAAAAAAATTGGCCTCCAATTCCCATCAGAACCCGTGACTTTCCAACTCGCACCACCGAGTGCAAAGACGACCAAATCTGATTCGATTTCTTCTCCATTCTCAAAAATTAAATTTCCTTTTTCATTCCAACCAATCCAGTTTTTATTAAGTTTAAAATCTATTTTTTTTGCTTGAATAAATTGAAGAATTTTGTTGAGTACTTCAATGGGCTTCCAACCTTGTTCTGGAAACACCCGATTACTCGATCCGACAAAAGTGGGAACACCGTGATCGTTTAGCCAGTCAATCAAATCTTTGTTGGAAAATTCGTTTAAGATGGGTCGCATAAATTTACTAGGAACATATTGATTGATAAGGTCTTCTAAGCTAGCGTTAAAAGTCAGGTTTAAACCGCCTTCTCCTGCTACTAAAAATTTTCGCCCGACGGATTTTTTTTTGTCATAAAGCGTTACCTGATACTTATCGGTGTCGATTTCTGCTGCGAGCATAAGTGCGGCTGGCCCTCCTCCTATGATGGTTAGTTTTTTCATTAAATTTCTAATCGTATTCTGCGGCGAAGGTCGTTAAATTTATAGGATTGACCAATGAGTAGGAGACTTAAATTTTTAAAAAGCATCTAATACACATTTTTTTGCTAGTTGGCTGGTTTGCCTGTTGGCTAGTTAGCTTCCCGCTATCGTATTTTACGTTAAAGAGAAGCTAACTAGCCAACCAGCAAACAGCCTGCCGGCCGGCAAAGGCAGGGCCAACTAGCAAGAAATATGCTACTCCCCTAATTTGTCACGCACTCATTACCTTTCATTCCACCGCCGTATTCAAAATCACTTGCCGATAAAATCGAATCCCATTTTCAAATTCACTTTTAGGAACCCGTTCATCAATTCCATGAAAGCAAGTCAGGTTTTTTGAATTAATAAAAAAGGGACTAAACCGATAAACATTTGGCGTTAGAATATTAAAATACCGAGAGTCGGTAGCGCCCAAAACCAAATAAGGAGCAGATTTGACCTCTGGTAGAATTTGTTTGATAGATCGTTCTATGGCTTCATATTGATCGGTATCGACGGGTGAAATTGGAGAAGGGTCCGAGCCTTGACTAAGCGCTTCAATATTAATCCGATCGTCATTGACCAAGTTGCGAACATAAGCGATCACTTCCTTTTGTGTTTCACCTGGAATAATTCTAAAATTGATAACAGCACGAGCGGTCGTCGGAATTACATTTTCTTTAATACCTGCCTCAAAAATAGTGGGCGATGTGGTGGTTCGAATCGTTGCGCTTCCGCTTCCTGTTTTTTCATATTCATTCAATAAAATCGTATTAAAAACTCTGCGATTAGCAAAAACAAATTTGGCTTTAAAATCCATCTCTGGACCGATTTTATTCATAAATGCTTTGATTACCGGATTAAAAGAACGGGGAAATGGATTGGCTTTTACCTTACTAACCGCGGTAGACAACACATCAATGGCTGTTTCTTTGGCGGGTGTAGACGAGTGTCCTCCAGCCATTGCAATATTTAATTCTAATGAAATAAACCCTTTTTCTGCAATTCCAATCATCGCAATTGGTGACTCAACCCCCATTACCAGTCCTTCGGTGATGGCCATTCCTTCGTCCAAAACATAATGCGCTTCGACTCCTTTATTTTTTAAATATTGAGCTATTTTATGCGCCCCTTTTCTACCCAATACTTCTTCATCATGCCCCAAAGAAATATAGATATCTCGTTTGGGATTAAATCCTTCTTTGAGTAATTGTTCTACCGATTCCATGATAGCAACTACCCCAAATTTACAATCCATGGTGCCTCGACCATAAATCACCTCATCTACTAGTCCAGCTGTAAAAGGATGAACAGACCAAGCTCGTGGAGAGGCGATTGGAACGACATCTAAGTGCGCCATCAAGATGATTGGCTTAAGCGTTGGATCGCTTCCTTTCCAATGATATAGATGACTAAATTCACTAAAAAGGGTATGCTCTAATTGTCCATAAATTAGCGGATAACTATTTTCAAGGAACAAATTAAATTGTTTAAACTGACTAGAATCAAAGTCTGCTTCCTCTTCAAATGAAATCGTTCGAAAGGATAAGGCTTCCACAAATCTATCTACCGCACCTACTGGCGTTGGAACTTTTTCAATGCCTTCTACTGCCAACTGATTAGACGTAAAATTATAGACATTAAAAAATAAATAGGCAATGAATATTAATAATAAAACGAAGAGGGTAAGGAGGATTTTTTTCAAGTTGTTTTGCTTTTCTGAATCTTGGTAATGAAGTAACCTAAATTTACGGAAAATTCTAGAACTAAACTCATACTACTGGATATTTGCGGGTTTGTGGCTACTCTTTTAGGAGGCTGGGAGGCAGAAAATGGAAAAAATATCTAGTAATATGATAAACTATTACAACAAAAAAAATTGCAGGTTACCATCGTTGATGCACGTCTTTTCGAATCAATTCATCATAGACATTTTTAACTGATTGCATTTCTTCAGAGGAAAGATTTCGAACGCCTAAGGCTTTTAGATTCGATTCTAATTGATCAATTTTTGATACACCAGGGATGACACAACTTATCGCTTCGAACATCAAAATCCATTTTAAAGCTAAATGTACCAAAGCTATTTCTTTTGGAAAAATGGCGGTCAAACGACTAACGGCTTCTAAACCTTTATCATAATCAATTCCAGAAAAAGTCTCTCCTTTGTCGAAGGCTTCTCCGTTTCGATTAAAGTTTCGGTGGTCTTCTTTTGAAAATTTTGTATCGGAATTAAATTTTCCTGTCAACAAACCACTGGCCAACGGAACTCTAGCAATGATGCCGATATTTCGTTTTTTTGCTTCTTTAAAAAACAGCTCCGCAGGACGATGTCGGAACATATTGAAGATGATTTGTATCGTTTCAACATTCGTATATTCGATGGCTTTTAGGCCTTCTTCTACGCGTTCAACACTAACGCCTAGATGTGCAATTTTTCCTTCTTTTTTTAGTTTTTCAAACTCTCCAAAAATCTCTGGTCGGTAATAAACTTCTGTTGGTGGACAATGTAATTGAATCAAATCAATCTGATCTAACCCGGTATTTTTTAAACTTTGCTCAACAAATTCTCGGAGTGCTTTTGGTTGATATCCTTCATTGATATGAGGATTGATAAATCGGCCGCATTTGGTTGCAATATAGATTTTTTCGGAACGAGATCGGATCAATTTTCCAACCGCTCGTTCGCTCTGTCTATTTTCGTAAACATCTGCTGTATCAATAAAATTTATGCCTTTATCTACGGCAGTATTGAGAATGGCCTCAGCATTTTTATCATCAAAACCACTCCCCCATTTTCCACCAACTTGCCAAGTACCGAGACTTATTTCGGAGATTTCCATTCCGGTTTTTCCGAGTTTTCTGTAATTCATATTTAGAGGTTCTAATTTTTAATTATTTTAAGTAAAGCGTATCCTTCCACTCACGACCAGATTTTTCATCAATTCGTATTAGATTTAAATATACCTCGTTCATATTTGGATCATAAGTGACAGCAATAGTATCTGAAGAATAAAAAAGATTATTGTATACTTCTTTACTTGCTAGTTTTTTTTCTAAAATGGGAATCCATTTAATCTTCTGGTGAATTTCAAACCGTTTTCCTCGATCAACAGAGATGGCATTTCCAAGCGTTGTTTCGCTATATACCAAGTTTTCACCAATAGTTTTTTTGATGGTAGGTTTGTAATCTCCAAGTACCAAAGCCAAGCCAAGAATCCCTACTGTACTGATAAGAAAACCAATACCAAAAACCAAAACCATGCTTATTATTCCAATGATCCGAAATGTCTTTTGTTTAAGTTCTCTTGTCGTCCAAAGCAGACTTGATAAAACTAAATATGGGATGGTGATAAATACCCAATCAATCAAAGGAAAAATGGTAGAAATTTTGGACCAAAAACTAAATACTAAAAGACAACAAGGAATCAAAATTATTTTAAAATAAATTTTACGAGCGCTTGGCTTTTCTTTTGTTGATTTTATTACCCATTGCGAGACCGTTGGAAAAATCCATAAAGCGATTAGTATTGGGATTATAATTTCCATTTACTATTAAACTACTCCTTAACTCCTTCAAATGTTTTAAATGGAGAATTAAATAAAAATTGAAGTTCCTCTCCCCCCACTAAATAATTAAAATTAGTAAGGGCATCTGCTTGACCGAAAATCGCACCAGTAGTATTACCGTCTAAAAAAATGGTGATATCATTACAATCATTTGAGTTTAACACAACTGAATTATTGGTTAGTTTGGTAAGGGTTACCGAATAATTTTCAATAGGAGTAGCACCATTGCTATTTAAGGTTCCGATAAATTCGCCTTGAATGGCTGCCGCTAAATCGGTTGGATCGAACTCCTCCTCATTACTACAAGAAGTAAGTGAAAGGGTGATCACTAAAATTAAGGATAATATTTTATTAGACATTCTAATTTTAATTTTCTTGAAAAACAACTTCAATATAACTATAATCTCTTATTAAACCCAAGCTATCCTTTATCCTTCTATTGAAGCTGTTTAAAAATGAAGCACAATGGTTACGGACAAGTCATTGATAACGTGGATCTTCTGCTATTTTTCTTTCCATAGCTACGGCTATGCAAAGAAAAATAAGCATCGCCCACATTATCAAGCACTTATCCTCACCTTTTGTGAACATTCTTAAACAGC
>JALZUU010000155.1 GCA_023300665.1 Saprospiraceae bacterium
TGGGTAATATCTACTCCACCAGTAAAATCTAATTGATAAAAATCTTCTTGAAATAAACCATTTATATAAACACTACCTTTTCCAAAATCATAACCTAATTGTACTCCTCCAACATAGTCATTGGTTGGATTAAATTCAGTAGCATCTGTTGGATTAAAGACACCTGCCATTATTGAAAAACCACTACCTAAATTTACATCAAATTTTAAACCTGTGTGAGAAAAAGGACCATAAGAAAACAATTTGCCATTCCTAGAGAAAACCCCGGTAGATTACCAAAGGAAGAACTTGGTGCACTGGTTCTATCTCCATTAAGATTTCCTCGAAAATATGCATCTATGGATCCTCCAAGATCGATCTTCGATTTTATTTCATTTACAATTGTAGAATCTGCGTTGGTTGTTTCTTCGATTATTGATGCATATTCAAGTTGGGGTTGAAAGTTATCTTGAGCAAAAATTATTGCAACCTGTTGGAAAAGAAAAATGGTAAGAAAGGTGATTTTTTTCATTGTTCTTGCTTTTAAAGTTTAAAATTGATTTAAAAATTTGAACAAAGGTTACCCACTCAGAAAGTATCGTCAAAACCAAAATCAATTTGGTGAATCTGATTTTTCTGCTTAAATTTACTTCTACAGAGAATGATGGATAATCCGTTGTTCTTGAGTAAGGCCTCTGTTCCAGCAGAGGCCTTCTCGCTTTTAAGTTGGCTGATTTCAATCAGCATTTCTTAATTCACCTAATTAATTAAAAGCATAAGCCCTTAAATCGTGCTCTTCTACATCCAATCCTTTCACTTCCTCCTCTGAAGAAACTCGAATACCAAACACTATTTTCAATAGATAAAATAATAGAAAGGAAAAGGCAAAAGTAAAGAGACCTATAGCTAATACCCCTATCAATTGAGCATAAAAAGTACCCACTCCTTCTCCATAATTTCCAAATATCGCAACCGCGATGGTTCCCCATATTCCACATACCAAATGAACAGAAGTAGCTCCAACTGGGTCATCTAATTTCATACGATCAAAGAAGGTAACAGATAAAGGAATTAAACAACCTGCAATTAAACCGATAATTAAACTACTTGGTATTGCTACACCATCTGCACTTGCAGTAATACCCACTAATCCTCCTAAAATACCATTTAACACCATCGATAAATCATAAGATTTAAACATCAGATAAGAAACCAAAAATGCACCCAATGCACCAGCCGCTGCGGCTAATGAAGTAGTCACAAAAACTAAAGATACAGAAGCAGGATCAGCAGAAAGTACAGAACCTCCATTAAATCCAAACCAACCAAACCAAAGTAGAAAAACACCTATTGCTGCTAAAGGCATACTATGACCTGGAATTGGCTTAATTCCCTTTTTTGAATATTTTCCTTTTCTTGGACCCAATAAGATAATACCTGCAAGAGCGGCCCAACCGCCAACAGAATGCACTAAGGTTGACCCAGCAAAATCATAAAAGCCTATTGCATCTAACCATCCAGCTCCCCATTTCCACATTCCAGTAATTGGATAAGAAATAGTTACAAATAGCGTACAAAAAACAAGGAAAGGAACCAATTTGATCCTTTCAGCTACTGCACCTGAAACAATGGTACAACAGGTGGCTGCAAACATTCCTTGAAAAATAAAATCGGTATAATAGGTATAGTTACCATAGGCTGATGTCAATCCTCCTTCGGGCGGTGTCAAGCCAAACCCAGCAAACCCAAAAAATCCTCCTGGATTTACACCTGGATACATTAGGCTAAATCCTACAAAATAATAACTAATAAGTCCAATCGATACGATCATCACATTTTTGAAAAGTATATTAACCACATTTTTCTTTTGTACCAATCCTGCCTCAAGCGTCGCAAAACCTAAATGCATGATAAATACTAAAACTGTTGCTACTAATAACCATAAATTATTGGCTATAAATTTTGCTTCGTTTGCCGCTATTAATACTTCATTGAGCATTTCAGGGGTAACTTCGTTCAATTGTTCCATTTTAAAATTTTATTAAATATTTTATTTTTTTTATTGATTTCTTTCAGTGATTTTTTTGAAGATGTTTAAGAGACCTTACTATTCACTATGTTTTCTCTTTTGAAAAAACTTAGGTATTAATCGCTTGACTTCCTTTTAAAGCAGTTCTAATGTTGATTATTTCGTCGATACTTGATACGGTGATAAGTCCGTCTCCTTTTTCACCTGTTCTTGCAGCATTGGAAATCGCTTCGATGGCATCGTTAACGTATGGATCAGAAATGAGTATTTCTAATTTAATTCTGCCGATATATCCAATATCATAAGCAGCACCTCGATAGGTTAAATTTTTTCCCTTTTGGTGTCCATAGCCTTTTACTTCATAGAAAGTAAAAAAGTTAATCTCCTTTTCCCCAAGAGCTTCTTTTACTTCTTCAAATTTGGAGGCGCGGACGATTGCTTCAATTTTTTTCATAAGACTTATTTTTCAGCAAATCTATTGGTACTATTTATTTAATTCTCCCATTATTTTCGTAAAATTGTGGTCTGTAAGCCTACCAAATTATAGCTAAAAAATTGATTACCAATACTTTATCTCCGCACACAAATTATGGCTATATCAAAAACGGATGACTTATTTAAACTAATAAAGTCATTGACCAAGTCAGAAAAAAGAACTTTTCGACTTTTTGCAGAACGCATTAAGAGTAGTGGAGAATTGCTATACATGAAGCTATTTGACCTAATGGACAAGCAAAAAAAACTCGACGAACGTAGTATTCGAACCAAACTTGGCAATATTTCTCCAGTCAAATACTCCAATGCCAAACGACATTTATATGAACAAATTCTTACGAGTTTGCGGATGCTCAATAAATCCAAACGCTCAAATATACAGCTAAGAGAGTATATTGATTTTGTATATATTTTATACGGAAAAGGCTTTCAAATTCAGGCTTTAAAAGTATTACAAAAGGCTAAAAAATTGGCAATAGATCACCACCATGATTTTAATTTGATTACCATTCTGGAACTAGAGAAATTAATTCATTCTAGACATATTACAAGAACAGAAACTCGTCCTATTCAAGATCTTACCAAACAATCCTCAGAACAGATTGAAACGCTATCCAATCGCGTCAAGCTGAGTAATTTAAAGATGCTTTTACATCGTTTTTATATAATAAATGGACATGTAAAGAATGAGCAGGAAGCAAAAGAGGTTCGTCATTTTTTCACTGAACAACTTCCACTAATTAAAAATGAGGCGTTAGGACAGATGGAAAAAGTATTATTATACCAATCTCATGTTTGGTATTATTATATCCTAAATGATTTTGAAAATTGTTTTGAATATGCATTAAAATGGGTACAGATATTCCAAAAATATGACGAGCTACAAACTAGAGATATCAATTTATATTTACGAGGTTATCACTATTTATTGACTTGTTCTTATAACTTAAAAAAGCATAAACTTTATGCTCGCTATCATTCTGAACTAGAAAATTTTCGAAAAACGAATTATCCTCGATTCGACCGAAATACCCAAGTACTTTCTTTTTTATATACCCATTCCGGACGTTTAAATTTACATTTTTTAAATGGTAATTTTAAAGAAGGTGTAAAAAGTATCAAGACTACCTTAGCTAGGTTAGATAGGTATAAAAATTCTCTGGATCAACATAAAGTTATGATTTTTTATTATAAAATCGCTTGGATGTATCTTGGAAATAAAGAGCCTGACAAATCTATAAAGTATCTTAATTTTATTTTAGACATGACTAATGTTTCTCTTCGTACAGATATTCAGGCTTACGCACGGCTGATGTTTTTGATGGTACACTATGATCTAGAAAATTTCAATCTATTACCCTCCTTGACTAGAAACTATCAACTGTTTTTTATCAAAAAGAACTTAGACAATAAAGTTCAGACTTGTTTCCTTCAATTTTTTAAAGAGATTATCAAATCACCTATTTATGAGAGAAAAGAAGTGATCAATAAATTTCTCAACAGATTAGAAATTTTAGAGGAAAACCAATATGAAAAGCGGGCATTTCTTTATTTAGACTGTATTAGCTGGCTTCGTGCAAAAATAGAAAAGCGTTCACTTGGCAAAGTGATTCAAGAAAGGAATCTTGAATAGATAAAATATTCAAAAACCTACTTATGGTATCACTCTCCTTCCATTCCACATTCCATTTTCAAATCGGCTAACAAACCGTTTGTGTCCCATTCTACTTACTTGTAGAATGTCCACCTTAGTTGGTTTTAAAGAAATGATGGAAAAAAAATCAGAACCAAATTCAGCATTGTGGGTAAGTTCTTCTTCTCCAATTGGTAAATCAGAACCTGGAGGTAATTCAGTTTGATAGTCTTGTTTATTAACTTTACTAAGTTTATTCCATTCTACTAAGCAGGTTGTATCTTGGTGGTGAATATTAGCAATGGCCTGAATACGTATTTGTAATTTTTTTTCAGGGTGATAAAATAGAATAGATACTTGTTTTTGTAGTTTGATTTCTTGCAATTTTGGACTACGATAATCTGTAAAGATCAGCATCTCGTTAGAAGGCAACAAACCACGAAAAACGAGGGTACGTTGAGTTGGAATATTGTCTACTTCAGTGGTTGCAAGAACACACAAACGAAAAGGATGCTTAGGATCTTTAGCAGCATTTTCAAGATCATTAAAGAGATCTTCGACAATGGTTTCATCAGTTTTTGTAAAGTCTATTTTCATGAATTAAGTTGGTTTCGTCTACTTATTTTTAAAATAGCATAAATATTTAAAGAAGTTAATAATACCGCAATTGCCAGCCAAATATACATCCAGACATTTGCTGGAATAAATACCAATAACTCCGCATATTTTTTTAGATCAGAACTAGGTCCTACATTAAAATCTTGAATGATATAGATAATTGTCGACAATCCTAAAAACATCAATATCTCTTGATGTAAATCTGTTTTGGTGGTTAAAAAATAAAGCACCGCCGAAAAAGCCAACAAAAATCCAGTAGTCCAAAAAGAAACAAACCACATGATACTTGCAAAGATCATTAATCCCATCAAAACAAATAGGGTTGCTTTGGCAATTTTCCCTCCATTGGCACCAATATAGAATAAAATATTTCCCAATATCGCACTTCCTAGATATCCCCCCATTAGAATGATTCCGAGATTTCCACCTCGTGTGGTTGTCACCCCACTTCCGTCTGCGTTCACTTGTAAAGCCAAAACATCTCCTCCGGTCAACAATGCTCCTAAAGCATGCCCAAGTTCATGTAAAAAAGTAACCAATAAATGAATGGGATTCAAAATCATCCGCCCTATCTCTCCTCCTAAAAAAGTAAGACCTAAGTAAATCGCTAAAACTCCAAGAAAACGAACAAATAGATTATTAGACATCTTTTTTTATTTTCAAATTTAAAATGAAACAGTTCAACTTCTTTTAGTTAACGTCTATAACTTGGTATTAGTTTGTTAAGCAAGATAATCCTTCCTATCGAATCATCACGCCTTGTTCATTTAAAAATGGTATTAACGTGAAATTCATAGGATCAATACTGCCTTTAACGAAGACATATTTTTTGTCAAACATATAATCATTATGGTTAAAACTTACCCAATATTCATTGGTTAAAACAAGTACTTCTTTAGTAATCGGTTCAATCTTATGCAATTGTAAGGGACCAATATTTGGAAAAAAATGACGTAAAACGGTTGTTTCTACCGGTTCATCATCGATCATTCCATATCCTTTTGAGTTGATAAGCACATTCTTGATTGGTTCATCTTTGAGGTTGATGACATATACATCCCATAAATCTCCATCTCTTGGTACCACCGAAATTGCTAAATCCAATACTTTTTTTTGCGGAATATCCTTTTTCATCAAAAAAAATTTCAATTATCAATTATTTCACCCAACTTTAAAATCAAATATACGGCAAAAGTGGCTTAGAAGTTTTGCTTTTACCTCCTCAATTTCAACGTTTTTTCCCAATTCTGCTGCCATACTAGTAACCGTTTTATCTTTATCATCAATTCCACAAGGAACAATATGGTTAAAATAGTCTAAATCAGTATTAACATTAAAGGCGAATCCATGAAGGGTAATCCATCGACTCATGTGGACACCAATGGCACAAATCTTCCGATTCGGACTGCCTTCTAGCCAAACTCCGGTATAACCTTTGATTCGCGTAGCCAAAATTCCATAATCTGCCAATGTAGCAATAACGACCTCCTCTAAACTTCGCACATACCGATGTACATCTGTAAAGAATTGTTCTAAATCAAAAATAGGATAGGCTACAATTTGTCCAGGGCCATGGTAGGTAATATCTCCCCCACGATTAATTTTAAAATATTCGACCTCTCGCTCCTTCATCTCAGCTTCATTGAGTAGAAGATGATCTACCGAACCACTTTTTCCTAAGGTATAAACATGTGGGTGTTGGCAAAAAAGTAAATAATTTTTGATGGCAATCCGCTCAGATTCATCTGCAATTTTACGATTATGACTTCGAGCAGTGACGCCTTTTTTTTGAAGCACTTGTTGATAATCCCAAGCTTCCGCATAAGACATCACCCCTAAGTGTTCAACTTCGACTATCGGTAATAAATTATGATCTTTTGTCTCAGACATTTTTTTAGTTATTAGAAGAGTGAATCAAGCTGTTCAATAGCTCCTCAAAATTCAAGACTCAAAACAACACAAAAAAACTCGTATCTGGTATTAAGAGTCAACAAAAAGATAAGTTATCTTAAAGGAACAAAAAGAAAGGAACTTTTACAAGGAAAATGATGGTTTGGTAAATAGAAGCTTTGAAGCTGTTTAAAATCAATAAAAAATATAGAAATGAGTAAAATATTTTTCACTTCAGACCATCATTTTGGTCATGAAAACATTATCAAATTTTGTCAGCGGCCATTTTCGGATGCTAAGGAGATGAATGAAGAACTGATCAAACGCTGGAATCAAAAAATTACGGCAAAGGATCTAGTTTATCATCTTGGGGATTTTGGGTTAACCAATAAAGAAAATTTAGCGACTATTTTAGACCAATTAAATGGTAAAATCCATCTTATTGTAGGAAATCATGAAGGGTCCGCTATTCAAAATAAACATAGATTTGTCTGGGTCAAAGATTATCATGAGTTAAAAGTTAAAGATCCAGATTGTCAAAATGGAGTTCAACGAATCATTCTATTTCATTATGCCATGCGGGTATGGCGAGGAAGCTATAGAGGAAATTGGCATTTATACGGTCATAGCCATGGAAATTTACCTGATTTAGTAGACCAATTAAGCTTTGATGTAGGAGTAGATTGCCATGATTTTTATCCCTTGTCTTACGAAGAAGTAAAGGCAATTATGGCTAAAAAGACATGGACACCGCCCTTTGCAAAAGAAATAAAAGAATAAAATTTGCCAATTTTTCCAATCAAAGTAAATTTACTGGTATCTTTTGTTACCTTTGAATGTCTTAATAAAGACAATCTAAGAGAAGCCACTCAAATTTCAGATTAAAAGCTTCATGGAAATAATGAAGCTGTTTAAGAATGTTCACAAAAGGTGAGGATAAGTGCTTGATAATGTGGGCGATGCTCATTTTTCTCTTAATAGCCTTAGCTATTGAGATAAAAA
>JALZUU010000156.1 GCA_023300665.1 Saprospiraceae bacterium
TAAACCTAAACCTAAACCTAAACCTAAACCTAAGTTCGATGTGAAATAAACAATGTCACTAAAAATAATAAATGCAATTTTTCTATTGAAAAATAATTTTTGTTGAGTTTTAAAACAACGACCCCTGCGAAGCAAAGCTCATCGGATTTTCTAATTCCAATAATTTTCTTTTCATATCCAAACCATAATAATAACCTTGTAATTTTCCGCTTTTGGCGATGACTCGGTGACAAGGTACAACGATGGGAATAGGGTTATTTCGATTGGCTTGTCCGACAGCGCGCATTTTGTTAGCATCTCCGAGTGTAGTTGCAATCGAAGAATAACTGGTCGTATGGCCGTAAGGAATCGTAACTAATTCCTGCCAAACTTCTTGATGAAAAGCAGGTGCATCTCCAAAGTTTAATTTTAGGTCAAACTCTTTTCTACGACCATTAAAGTACTGGGTCAGTTGTCGTACTGCTTCTTTTAGGGGCGCTGGTACGACTTGTTTAGGGAGTACTTTTTTTGGAGTTAATTGAATAGATTGAATACCTTCTTCGTCTCCAGTGATTTTAAAAACGCCAAAAGAAGAGGCACAATAAGCTACAGGAAGATCTACCATCAGTCAAAATTTTAATTTTCTCAATATACAGTAATGTACAGCAAATCTGCGGTTTCTCCAAGATAAAAGGGGCCTATTGTTGTCTTTGGTCTTGAGGACTTATTAAACAGCCTCTTTTGCTGTTTAATTGAGGTCTTTTTTAGTTTCAAAAACTACCTTATCCATATAATATTGAGGATAAAGATCGTTATTGAACGAATGATTCTAAATCAACTGACAAGATATTATTCATAAAATATTTCTTTTATTGTTATTTATATTTTACCTTTATTATGTTGAAATAGAATCCTTAATTAAAAAAAAACAAAAATGGAAACCTCTTATCCTCTTGATGACAACTTTACCACTGGTGGTGTTAATCTTACAGAAGAAATCAAATCTTATCTTTACGAAACTGCGAAATGGGGTAAATTTCTGAGTATTGTAGGGTTTGTTATGATTGGATTATTTGCCATTATTATGTTGTTTGTGGTGTTCGCTGGAGGTGCTCTGATGTCTGAATTTGGTGAAGCGGGCGCAATGGCAGGAGCAGGAATGGGTTTTACGGTAGTTTTTTATATGCTTATTCTTGGATTATATTTGTTTCCAACCCTTTATCTTTATCGATTTTCTACTAAAATGAAAATAGCACTCGATTCTAATGACCAGCAGAATTTGTCAGAATCGTTTATGAATATGAAATCTGTATTTAAATTTTGGGGAATCTTTACGGCTATTTTCGTTGGGTTTTATGTAATAATTTTTGTAATTGCTATAGCCTTTGGTGGATTAGGAATGTTTTTATAAAATTATAATTTATAAAGGAATCCAGTAATTCAACTTCATAACTAAGGCTCGATTTATCGGAGCTAGGGATCCGGTTAAATAATTTTCGGTATAGACTAAATGAAAGTCAGATAAAGGTTGGTAGCGCCAATTAAAGCGTGCATTGACATTGAAATTTTCTTTTTGAGTATTGTATTGTAAAAAGGTAGTAAAGGAAATATTTTTATTAAAAGAATATTCAACTTTACTTCCTAATAACGTAAGATGTACAATTTCTTCTTGATTCTCAAACCCACCTAAATTTTCTTTTGAAAAATTTAGTCCTACATTAAAATGCCTATTTAATCGGTAAGCAAAATCACTGAGGAATTCAAAGTTATATCCCGTATATTCGTGAGTGTAACCGACACTAATATAAGTGGAAAACTGTTTACGTTGTCCTGAATCATAACTGAGTAGATATCCTTTATTTTGATAGACTCCGGTGTCAAAAGGTAATTGAAGCCCATCAATTAATAAGGGAACCTGTAGGAATGGAGCAGCATTGTTATACTGTAAGTTTATGTTAGCAGAATTTTTAAATTGTAGGGTTAATCCTAGTTCGAGCCGATGTTCTAAAAAACGATATGCTTGATCAAAAAACAAATCAATTTGATAGCTCGGACTGATAAAATCTAATATTTTGTGTTCCTTAAAGAAGAACCGATAATAACCACTATTTCTTAGATCAATATAACCAATTTGGATCGTTGTATCTCTTAAATCATCGCTATGATACAAGCGTGGAACGAAATCCATCCCGGAAGAATAACCCTCTTCAACATTATCCATTCCTAGAAAAACACTGTAATTCTTTTCTTTATAACGAATCTTAAAGTTAAAAGCCTTAGCTGCCTTATTCATGATATCACTGAAAGCAAAATGTAGAAATGCTTTTCCTGTTAACTTAGAAGATAACAATCGGTAATCAAATTCTAACCCTCCAATTCTTTGATAATCATCTCCTGCTTTCCACTTATTAAATCCTTGTCGATTGGTCATAAAGCCAGTAATAGCAGATCCTTTAAAGATCTTTTTTTGGACCGTTGCTACTGTATAATTTTTGTGAGTGGTGGTGCCTTGTGGTGATTCTGTTTGGACATTCATCAGACCAACTCTCCACCGATCATTTATATTTCCACTCAATCTAGCACCATATAGAATATTGACAGGATCGTCTCCAGCACTTCCGATTCTACGTGAAAAGAAAGGACGAATTCTACTATTTCCTAATTTTTCAAACAAATCACTATGCTCTAAAAAGAAAGGTCTTTTTTCTGGAAAAAAAAGTTCAAATCTTTGTAAGTCAATTACTTGTTGGTCAACTTCTACTTGTGAAAAATCTGGCTTGAGCGTTAGATCTAAATTGAGGGAAGAACTAAGCGCAATTTTAGCATCCATTCCCGTATTAAAAAGCGCAGTTGCTGGATTGTTATTACTAGTTGCCTTTACAGCGCCTACTGTTACATATGGATTGATGGTGGTAGATAAACCTGGCCTTTTTAGTGGTTTCTCCCAAGTAAGAATTCCCATCGAAGAAAGCGTGGTTGTTTCAAAACCACGAGCTATAGGAGACCAAGTAGAGACTTCGTTGTTTTTGAGATCATTTCTGGTAAAATTTATTTTCCAATCTTTTTGCTCGTGATCATATCGTAGAATATTAAATGGAATAGCTATTTCAACAGACCAAAATTTCTTGCTAGGATCCTGTGAGACTTCGGCATACCATATTCCATCCCAATTAGTATTGACTGACGTTTTTTTATGTCCACCATCAGAAATAATGGCGTCCCATTGAACTCCGTAAGGACTGACACCAAATCCTAAGGCATTATTACCATCTTTAAAAGCATCAATATAAATGGCAAAGGCATCGTTGACCGTAAAATCAAAATCTCTTTTTAAAGATTGAACCACAAAATTCCCTGGTGTTTGGTCTGTACAAGTGGCACCAATGTATAGAAAATATTCGTCGTGTAAAATCTTAACTTCAGTATGAGATTGGGCTTTGATAGAATCCTGTGGGAAAGTCATCCAAAAAGGAGTCGTTTTATCTGCTGCGTTCCATTGTGGTTCTAATAGTTTTCCGTCAAGATTGATAGCTTGAGGTACAAAATGAGCATGGAGAGACTGGTCTTGTGCGTAACCAGATAGCCACACAAGCGAAAAGAACAACCAGAAGAATGATTTTATCAGGTTTTTGATGATAAAATAAATCTAGTTTGAGCCTTTCAGAAATAAACTCTGAAAAGATCGCGTGATGAAATGTAGGAAATAGAAGTGGAAGTACTGGTTAAATTAAATTGTGTATGATTTATTTCGAGTGATAGATGCTAATAGCCAAATACTATTAGCGTCTATTTTGCATTAAACATTTTACCTACTCCAAGTCGGATAGTCAGGAATAACACAATAAAGAGAATTCCAACGTAATAAAATGGTACAACAGAAATCACAAAAATTCGAGTACGGTCAATAATCCACATAAAGATCAGCGTAGCAAAAATGGCCATGCACAGTCCTGAAAGCTTATTAAAGCCCGGAATACGATCTAGTGGAACATTGTTCTTTATTAGTAACAAAGTTCCTAACATAGATAGGATAGGGAGGATTTGTGTATAAATATCAGCGCTGAAGATACTCTGTTTTTCAAATAAAAATAGATAAACATTGAGTGTAATCGAAAATATTCCTGGAATACAGATCAAATAGACCAACGCAGAGTATAAATACTTCCAAGGGCTAAGATGACCTTCATTTTTTCCCATAAAGCCCGATATGAGCGCTGTGAGTGGAATCATCCCGAAATAGGCTAGTAACAGGAAGGGTTGGTCAGCCAATAAATCAAAAAATTCCTTTAAAGTCATTGTGAGTTAGTCTAATTGGAAATAATAAAAAGGCCTGATTTCTACAATCAGGCAATTTCTCTGTTATTTATACAAAAATAACGCCATATATAACCCCTCTTAGAGGTAGGACGTTCAAACGTTTATTTCATTACTTAAGATGCTTCGATTTGGCCAAAATTAATTTTGAAGAACCAAAGTATCTTAAGTTTTTTTACTGCTAAATAGCTGCTTCTATAATAAGAGTAACTTAACTGGATCTTCTAATAATTGTTTCACTTTTACAAGGAAAGTTACAGAAGTACTACCGTCAATCACTCTATGATCATAAGAAAGTGCTAGATACATCATTGGACGTATTTTAACTTCTCCGTCGACCGCCATTGGACGCTGTTGGATGGTATGCATTCCAAGAATAGCAGATTGAGGCTCGTTAAGAATCGGAGTACTCATCATTGAACCAAAAACACCACCATTGGTAATGGTAAAGGTTCCTCCTTTCATTTCATCAAGCGTTAGTTCTCCAGATCGTGCTTTTCCAGCTAGGGCTTTGATAGCAAGCTCTATTTCGTGGAACTTCATTTTTTCTACATTTTTTACGGGAGGAACCACCAAGCCATTAGGAGTAGAAATGGCAATAGAAATATCCACATAATCATGATAGATAATATTATTACCGTCGATAGAAGCATTAACATCTGGCATTTCCATCAAGACTTTAGCGCAAGCTTTTGAGAAAAGCGACATAAATCCAAGTTTGGTACCATATTTTTCTACAAACTCTTCTTGGTATTTTTTACGCATAGCCATGATGTTGGTCAAATCCACTTCGTTAAAAGTGGTCAACATGGCTGTGTTATTTTTAGCAGAAACCAATCGTTTGGCGATGGTTCGTCGCATTCGACTCATCTTTTGTACGCGTTCGTTTCTTTCTCCAGCGGGAGTAGAAACAGCTGCTATTTTGTTGGCAGTAGTCGCTCCGTTAGAGCCAGCAGCCTTAGTTGGAGCAGTAGTCGCAGTAGCAGGAGTACTTTTTTGACTAGCCACTGCTTTGAGCACATCTTCTTTAGTGATGCGTCCATCTTTACCAGTGCCTTTGACGTCTTTTTCAGATAGTTTATTCTCGGACATTAGCTTAGCTGCCGCAGGAGAAGGATGTCCATTTGCGTAATGACCACTAGCATTCAAAGTTCCTAGGTTTACTGCTACTTCTTCGACTTCTTCAGTTGTTGAATTATTGCCAGTTGCACCAACCTCTATTTTTGCTACAAGAGCGCCAATTTCTAGGTCGTCTCCTTCTGTTGCAACATAGATTAATTTACCAGAAGCTTCAGCTGGGAATTCTAGTGTAGCCTTATCTGATTCAAATTCACAAATAGGCTCATCAATATTGACGTGATCTCCATTGCCTTTAAGCCACTGAGAAAGGGTTACTTCGGTAATAGATTCTCCGATTACAGGGACTTTCATCTCTATAATTTGTCCTGTTGGAGTTGAACTAGCGGCAGCTACTGCCTTTTTAGCAGGTGCAGCCTTTTGGGCAGGTGCGGGAGTAGAAGCTCCTTTGCTAGCACTCGTGTCTATTTTTGCTACGAGTGCACCAATTTCTAGGTCATCCTCTTCACTAGCTACAAAGCTGATAACTCCAGCTGCTTCAGCCGGGAATTCTAGTGTAGCCTTATCTGACTCAAATTCACAGATAGGGTCATCAATGTTTACGTAATCTCCATCAGCAACCAGCCATTTAGAAAGGGTTACTTCAGTAATAGATTCTCCGATTACAGGGACTTTCATTTCAATTATACTCATAATGGCTATTGGTTGATTAGATTTAGTGTCTGAACAGGATGTCCTGCTGTTAATATTTTAAATTGAATTAATCGAGCGATAAAGTTACATACTTTTAGTAAAATATACGAAGTTGTTTAATAATTCTACAAGAAGTATTAATGTTGAAACTTTAGGTATAACGGTACTAATTAGGAGGTATTTACTGAAGCTGTTTAAGAATGTTCACAAAAGGCGAGGATAAATGCTTGATAATGTGGGCGATGCTCATTTTTCTTTCCGTAGCCGTAGCTACATAAAGAAAA
>JALZUU010000157.1 GCA_023300665.1 Saprospiraceae bacterium
TGCAAAAGCTAGGATATTATCACTATCATCTGTAATAATATAAAAGAACGGTAAATTCACCGCACTAGAAGTATGCGTAACATCAATTACAATATCTCCTGCACAGGCAGCATAATCTGTACTTCCATCTGCCAAAGTTACAACTCCTCCATCTGGTGTTTCTCTGGTAACTGTAATTCCATTGGATAAATCAAAATTTCCAGTAAAATCAGAAATATTATTTCCAACTACATTTCCAGCAAATCCAGCTTCATAGCTCACATACCAAATAATGCAAGTTCCTGTTCCTGCTCCATCTAAATCAAATGGAGAGGCAGGTGGTAATGCTAAAATATTATTATTATCATCTGTGATAATCCAACCACTATTCACACCCGATGCTCCAGTTACGGTAACATTAATCGGATCTGGATTTCCGTCTACACAAATATTGGTATTATCGGTAGTACTAATCGTTCCTCCTATTACAGGTGGATTTCGGATTACGGTGATAAATGCGTCTGATATATCTTCACAAAATTCATCTCCTAAGTTTGAAATAGGATCACCTGGAATTGGACTTGCTGTTTCAGAAGCACTCCATCCGTAAATTCTACAAGTTCCAGCTGGAGCTCCACTTAAATCTAACATCCCACCAGCAGTAGCATTTGCAAAAGCTAAGATATTATCACTGTCATCTGTAATGATATAGAAGAACAGTAAATTCGTTGCAGTGGTGGTATGAATAACATCCACCATAATATTTCCGGCTGTGCCCGTATAAGTTGTACTTCCATCCGCTAGAGTCACTACTCCGCCATCTGCTACTTCACGATATACGGTAATAAAATCAGCTGAAACCGCTTCACAATCTCCGTCTGACAAACTGGTTATTGGATCTCCAGGAACCGGTGCTGGTTCTGCATTATTACTCCATCCGTAAATTCTACAAGTTCCAGGAGGAGCTCCACTTAGATCCAAAGTATTACCAGCAGTAGCGTTTTGAGCTGCTAAAATATTATCATTATCATCGGTAATAATATACCAGTAAGAAAGACCTGGAGAGGCAGTTGTATGCATTACCTCAACTACAATATCACCAGCACATGCTGCATAACTTGTACTTCCATCTGATAAAGTTACAACACCACCATCTGGCCCTTCTCTACTAACCGTAATTCCATTGGAAATTTCAAAACAACCTACTAGGTCTGATAAATTATTTCCTACTTCATTTCCAGCAAAACCCGTATCAAAACGAACATACCAAATGATGCATGTTCCTGGTCCAGCACCATCTAAATCAAATGGTGGAGTATTTGGTAATGCTAGAATATTGTTATTATCATCGGTAATAATCCACGCTCCAAGGTTACCAGTAGGATTACCGGAAACAACCACATTTATTGGGTCAGGAATTCCATCTACACAAATACTTGTATCATCTGTGGTCGTAATTACACCACTGTTAATATCACAAATTAATGGGACATTGCTATTTTCCAAGCAAAGTGTTGGATTCGCTGCCGCATCCCAATTTGCAGAAGTACTACCATTTGCATCATACTCGATAGAGCTACCCGCAGTAAATGCAGGAACAAAATCACCAGCACTCCAAATTCCTGCAGCGGTGGCAACACTTGATCTTTGATGGCCAGTACTTCCCCATTCCACATAATCAACAATAGCAGAAGCGCTACCAAAACTATTTGTAGAATATAATCCCACTTCTCCATCTACTGAACTAAAATTAGGGAAATCAGAAACGGTAAGAATCTCACCTGGTTCTATCATCGTATTACCACATTGGATAACAAGAGAAGATATCATTCGATAGGAAGGAAAATTACATAGCCAATAGTTTGAAATATCTACGGTAGTTGTACCAATATTTTTTATTTCAATTCTACTGGGAGGAAAAACCTCATTAATAACGATCTGAGCTTTGGATGAAAAATGTCCAGTCATAATGAGTAGCAGTACAAGCGTCAAACATCGATAACCTTTTACTTGGTTAAATGATCGTCTCTTCATACTAGGATTGAACCAATCCATAAAGGGACTGTTCCTTAGTTGTTGAAATTTTAATTTCATATTTTGTTAATTTAATAAAGAAATTGTTAAAAAAATAACCCGAAGAGGTAAAGGATCTTTACATCTCAGCTAAAATTGAATATTTTTATATTATATATAAAAGATACTTACGTAAATTCTCTTAATAAGGTTTTATAAAAAGTATGAAAATGTTTTTTGTAGGACAATTCTCACTTGGAGCAGTGGTTTAAATACATTTGGTGGGTAATTTCGAATAGCTTTATTGATTCTCCCTCTTCTAGGCGATTTTCAAAGAATAGCATCCCTAATTTTTCTAAAACACGCTGAGATTTGGTGTTGGTGGGTAGAATTATAGCAATTATCCTTTTTAAGCTTAAGGTGGAAAAACCGAGTTCAAGACTAGCTTTTCCGGCTTCGGTAGCAATTCCTTGACCCCAATATTTACTTCGAAGTCGGTAGCCTAGATCAACTTCATTAAGGTCTTCCAGGTATTTTAATCCGGTAAAACCGATAAATTCTTGGTTTTCTTTCCACTCAATTGCTAATCGACCAAATCCATGTTTTTTATAATCTCCCATAACATCATGGATAATTCTACGCTCTATTTCCTTTTTGTTGACTACCCCTCCATCTCCAGTATATTGGCTCACCGCAGGATCCAAATTCATTTGGTAAGCTGGCTCAATGTCTTTTAATTCAAAAGGACGAAGCAAGAGTCTTGGGGTCTCGATGGTTAGTAAAGAACGATTCATAAGCTAGTTTTTAATTGGACCATAACTTTGCTTGGTTTGCGTTTATTCAGGGATTCGTTTCTGCAATGATAACCCCAAAATTTCCGTCTGTTTGTTCCCAATCTTGAGAAGGAAGATAAGTTCGAGAAACGAAACCATCGAGGTATAAGGCATTTTGGCAGCCTTGGTCTTTAAAATAGGTAGCTAAGTCATAGAAGTTTATTTTTTCTTTTGACATCACAAATAGGACTCGCCCGTCTGGAAGAATACCTACTCCATTTCTAATATGTAAATTTGTGGAACCTTTTCTAAATTTAGTATGGATCTTGCCATCGACTAACAACATTGGCCCCGATTGGGTAGCATACGCAATATTTGAATGATGGATGAATTTATCTGACGATACAACGGTTGCTTTTTTGTCTTTAGTTAGATAAAAAATTCCATTGGGTTGTAAATAAAAATTTCCATATCCACTAGACTGAGTGTCTAATGGAGCAATTAATTTTCCTTTTTCAATATAAAGTCCTTGCGGTGTATGATCACGATTGTACATCCCTCCGTTGACGGCAAAGATTAGATTTTTCTGCTTTTTAGTAAGTGCTGTTTTTAGCTTTTCGTGATTTTGATAATTTATCCCTGATTCATTTTTATAATAGAAAGCAAGGTTATTTATCGGAAGATCAACAACATGGACCAGTAGATGATCGGCATACTCAATTGGAGAAATTGATGATTTTTGATTCACCTGTTGACAAGACCCAGAGGTACACACGAGACATAAAAGAAAAATGTAAATTTGAATAGAAAATTTAGGCATAAATTATTAATTACCATATTGTTGAGAAGTAAAATTAAACAAAAACAAAATTCTTGAAGCTAAGTGGTCTAAATATGATCAAATCACCCTAGATATTATCAAAAAGTATTAATAAAAAGAAGGCAATATTCTCCATAAAAACCTTCCTGAGTGGCCATTCAATTTTTTCCTACCAAAAACTTATTCTACACACTAACGAATTGCATATTTTAATTATCTTCGCTCCAAAAAAAATTTATGGCTGATCGGAAGAAAAATGCAGAGCAAAAAAGATTAGATGATCATTATTCAGGAAAGGAGCGCTGGTTAGACTGGGGACCTTATTTGAGTGAACGACAATGGGGTACGGTAAGAGAGGATTATTCTGCGAATGGAGCCGCTTGGTCTTATTTCCCACATGACCATGCTCGAAGCCGAGCGTACCGATGGGGAGAAGATGGATTGATGGGAATTTCTGATATCCGCTGTAAAACTTGTTTTTCTTTAGCGTTATGGAACGGACAAGATCCAATTATTAAAGAACGACTTTTTGGTTTAAATGGCCACGAGGGAAATCATGCAGAAGATGTAAAGGAATTATACTATTATTTAGATAGTACCCCCACGCATTCTTATATGAAAACGCTGTATAAATATCCGCACGCTGCTTTTCCTTATGGGAAATTATTAGAAGTCAACTCCAAATTAGATCGAAATGTTCGAGAGTATGAAATCACCGATACGGGTGTTTTTGATGATCAGGCGTATTTTGATGTTTTTTCAGAATATGCGAAGGTTTCAGGAGAAGACATGTTTATAAAAATTACCGTGGCAAATCGTGGCAAATCTGCGGCACCGATTCATCTTATGCCAACTTTATGGTTTAGAAATACTTGGGAGCCAGATCCAACCATGAAAAAACCAACCATCAAAAGGATGGCACATAAAGTAAAAGGAGAACAGGCGGTTGAGGTTGCTCATCCAACCATGGCGCATAAGTATTACTATTATTTTGCGGAGGCAGACCAACTCCTATTTACTGAAAATGAAACGAATCGTCAACGTATATTTGGCAAAAAAAATAAGACGCGGTTTGTCAAAGATCTATTTAATGATGCCGTAATTGCACAAGATTTTTCTGGTTTTAAACAAAAGAAATCTGGTACTAAAATGTCTCCGTATTATACTCGTGAAGTTGGTGGTGGAGAAGAAGTTGTTTTTTATTTAAGAATTACCAATGAAAAACAAACAGCCGGCGCTTTTGGTAAACTGGTTGAAAAGACTTTTGCTAAAAGAAAAAAAGAGGCAGATGATTTTTATCTAACCCTTTGTCCTACTCGCCACGATTCAGATTTGATGAATATCCAACGACAGGCTTATGCAGGGATGATGTGGACCAAGCAATTCTATCATATTGACGTAAATACTTGGCTAGATGGCGATCCTTCGCGGCCAAATCCGCCAGAACAACGAAAGCATGGTCGTAACGCAGATTGGCGAACACTTAACAATCAGGACATTATTTCGATGCCAGACAAGTGGGAGTATCCTTGGTATGCTGCTTGGGATTTGGCGTTTCATTGCGTGCCTTTGGCAGAACTAGATTTAGAATTTACCAAACACCAGTTGCTGTTATTTCTTCGAGAATGGTTTGTTCACCCCAATGGTCAGCTACCTGCCTATGAGTGGTCGTTTGGTGATGTGAATCCACCAGTACATGCATGGGGTTGTTTAGAAGTTTATAAAATTGGTATTCGTAAAACAGGTAAAAAGGATATTGATTTTCTAAAGCAAGCCTTCCAAAAATTATTGATCAACTTTACTTGGTGGGTCAATCAAAAAGATAGTAACGACAATAATATATTTGAAGGTGGGTTTTTAGGACTGGATAATATTGGGGTTTTTGATCGATCGAATGCAGTGCCAGGTGGCGGAATTTTAGATCAGGCGGATGGTACGGCTTGGATGGGGATGTATTGCCTTAACATGCTAGAAATGGCTATTGAAATTGCCCAGGTGGATCATACTTTTGAGGATGTGGCGACCAAGTTTTATGAACATTTTATTCTGATCTCTGCTTCATTGAATGAGATTGGTTCTGGAAAAATCAATATTTGGGATGAAAACGAAGGTTTCTTTTATGATGTCTTGACGTTCCCTAATCAACCCAACCGAGATAATATTCCAGTGCGTGTACGATCTTTGGTGGGACTCTCTACCCTATTTGCCACCTATGTTTTAGAACATGAGAAGCTGAAAAAATTACCTGATTTTTATAAGCGGATGAAATATCATCGAAAGTATCGAGAGAAAAACAAAGACTATCTCGTGGTGGAGCATATGAAAGAAAATGAAGATATTCTTTTATCCTTACTTCCTAAAAGAAAAGTAGAAAAATTACTAGATGCCTTGTTAGATTCAAAAGAATTTTTGAGTCCTTATGGAATCCGTTCTTTGTCCAAGATTCATCAAGAGGGATATCATATTGAGGTCAATGGAGAAAATTTTGGACTCAGCTATGAACCTGGTGAGTCTCAATCTGGGCTATATGGAGGTAACTCCAATTGGCGTGGTCCAATCTGGTTTCCAATGAATTATTTGTTGCTGCGCTCTTTACGGACCTATCACAAATATTATGGCATTAATCTTAAAACCAAGCTTCCTGCAGGATCAAAGAAAAAGATCGACCTAGCAAGTGTTGCAGATCAGGTTTCAAATTTATTGATTGATATTTTTAGAAAAAACAAGGATGGTTTCCGACCAGTTTATGGTCCAGATAGTTTGTATAATAAAGATCCTTATTTTGAAGACTTAGTCTTGTTTTATGAATATTTCCATGGCGATAATGGAGAAGGATTAGGTGCGGCACATCAGACCGGCTGGACTGGTTTGGTAGCAACCTTGATTGGAAGGTGCACAATGTAACAACGTTGATGGTAAAATTAGGTTAGAAAATTGTTATAAATTTATTGAAAAATTATCTTACTTTTTAAGGATCATAAAATCTTTTTTTAGGATATATAGTTAAATGAATAAGTATTGTTTATGCCTATTTTTTTGAGGCATAGTTATTGCAAAACAATTGTTAATACTTAATAATATATAAATTCATTAGACTAAATTTAAACAAAAAATGATTAAAAAATTCAATATTTACTTTGATGGCTATATTTTGCTGTAACTTTGCTTACAGTCAAGGATACTATCACGGTTTTGGAGCCCAGTTTAATTATGGAATCTTCAGCCAAGAATCCACCTTTTCATCCAGTACTTCTACTCCTTCTGTTCCAGGTGTTTTTTACAAAGCAACATATGCATTTTCTGAAAAATTTGCAGTATCTGCTTATCCATTTATTGGTTTTAGCGGTTCGGCTAGTAGCCGTAATGGAACAACTGGATCGGTTGGAATTCAATTACCGATAGTGGCAGAACTTTATTTTGGAGAAATAGATGCATCTAACTTTTTTCTAGGAGCAGGATTCTCTTATGCTTCTATTGGATCTACAGATTTTGGTAGTGGAAAAGTATTTGGTCCACAAATTAGTGCAGGAGGACAATTTGAGTTGGTTGGTCGATTGCTTGGAGTTCGAGCTGGATATAGTTTTGGACTTAATAAAACTGATGGTATTATAGAGTCTACGAAAGATTCCCACAATGTAATTTCTGTGGGTGTATATTATTTACTTGGTGTAAATTAATATCCTGTTTTTTATCAACAAAAACTGTTGAAGTATCCGTCAATTTTTCTACTTGGAAAGATTGACGGATTTTTTTTTTGGAATAGGAAGATGGAAGATATCACGCCTTCTAATAAACTTCTACTCATTTTTTTTCGAGACGTCTTCAATATCAGCGATATTCTCCTCATCAATAATCTTAATTTCAATCTCTTTATTACCAATAACAATTTTAGGAGTAGGATTTTCCCACTCTTGTCTTTCAATTTCAACAACTTTAGGAGCAGGTTTTTTCCAATTTAACATATGTTGAACTAACCCTTCATGAAATTCAAGAATCAAACTCTCCATTAATTCAATTACTTTTTTTGGATGAGCAAATTTAGCACCTAAGCTTTTATTTATGCTTAAATGAAAAGCTTGTATATCTTTTTTGTCTTTCACTAAATCAGGTAGATTTGAAATATCTGATACTTTTATTTTAATATTTTCATTAGCAAATTTTATATTAGATTCCAACCATAAATCATTTTTATGCCGATTAAATAATACTTCAGATTTAGTACTACAATTAAGGAGTTGCTTTGAAATCCATGTTACTCTGGAAGAATTACCACGATTTAGAGGAGGAGCAATTTCAATAGACATTGATATTACTCTTCGTTCAAAATCAGCCCGAATAAAGATATCAGATACCGCATCTTTTATTGAGATACGTCCTTGAATAAAATTTTCTTTTACGATTGACCGAATATCATCTTTAAGACGATTTTTAGATTTAGAAATAGGTTCGACTAAAACACCTAACTTCCGACTAAGTAACAATGACATATCCTTCTCCTCTTCGTGCCAACTCAAAACTGCATCTGCGATATAAGAATCAGTTAATTTCAATGGTTTATGAGCATGAACATTTCCTGATAATTCATTCCATCCTGGCTTCATTTGTTGGAATCCTCTAATTCCTGAAATAGGGTTTTCAAAATAATGTAGCACCTCTTTCATTATTTCTACTTGATCTTTATCTTGTATGTTTTGTTCATTTTTAAATAACAAAAGTTGCCCTTTTGTTAATAAATAAGTCCAAGAAAAATGAAGTAAATTTATTTTTTTTGGAACCTTAATATTCAAAGGGGATTGTGATTTTTCGGCGACAAACTCATTTGAGATTGTAATTAACTTATCAACTTTTAGTTTTTTTGATATTTCAATATACCTTTCAATTTGTTCAAGTTCCAGATTGTTTTTACCTGATTTCATTTCTAAAAATGCAGCATCGGCTATCTTTTCCTTTACAACCACGATGATTAATCCATCAATTCTCGATTTACTTAAATCCGGAAAGGAAGCTTCTGTATAATAATATACTCTTCCATTTCTAGCAAGCCCTAACTCTTTAAAAAATCCATCACGATATTCTTTAACTAACTTTAGGGATGATAAAAAAATAGAAGTTAAGGCCATTTCATCTCCAGTCTTGAGAGCTGGAATTAGACGAGCAGGTTGTAATTTAATTTGTCCAGACTTTACAAATTCATCAAATTGATCTTTTTTTAGACCAACTAATTTAGTTATTGTCTTCTTAATCATTTGCCTTTATTTGAAGCTGTAAGTAATATAATTCCATAAATGTAGTGAAAATATATTAATAAAAATAATATTATCACTTTAGGAGCAATTATTTTTCGTTTTTAAAAGATAAAATGTAAGAGTTAATATCATAGCATAGCATTCAATCAATTTAAATTATTTTAGGATTAACTCGCCTATTTAATTGTCGTTCTAGTTCCCCTTTTGAATATTCAATAATGATATTTTTTTTGATAGAGACCTCTTGTACTTTGGAGGTAATTATCAAATTTTCGTTTGAAGTGATTCTTGTTATTTCATCATCTTTAAAATTAAAAATATTTTTAGACCTGCCATTTTTAATAAAAACCGAATCTGAGTTTATTTCCACAAAACTAAATCCTTCTAGTAGTTGACCTAGAGATAAAAACAATAAAATAAAAACAGGAATGTTAGAGTTAGATATAGTGGCTATTTCTGGCTCCTTATTTTGCAGGTAAAAAATAAAAAGAACAACTAGAACAAATGGAAATAAGGAACCTAAAAAAAAAGAAAAATGGTCATAAAGAAGCATTAGTTCATTCCTTAAATAGCCTCGGAATAAAAACACGTAATAATTAATCGAGAGCAGCAGTGCAAATCCTAAAACTACCAGCTTCCATAGATGAACATAGTCAGAATGGATGAAATTAAATTTGATATTTAAAAGTTCTATTAGAATCATTCCGATGATTAGAATAAAGATCTTTTTTAAAGCGAGGTTGTTTTTTATTTGATGATTTAGATAATTCAAATCTATATTTTTTAAACAGCTTCTATATCAAAAAGCGCTTGTTAATTTAATCTTGGGGGAATTTTTCTCAACCACCACATCCAAATCTTCCAAAAATTCATAAAGCGAATAAGTTGCATAGAGGCTGATTCAATCAAAAGAGCACCAAGACAGGACCACTAGAAAATCGGCTAACCAATAAATACCTCAGAGTTGTCACGAACTCAAAGCAACTTAAACTATAAACAATATAACTATAATTTTTGATAGAATGAATGTGTTTTTATACAAAAAGAATAATAAAATTAATAACAAGGATTGCTTCTTTTCTTATGAAATTTATGGAAGAGCGTGATAAAATTTGTAATTTTGAATAACTTCAATAACAAAATAAAACAACTACTCAAATGATGACCAACGAAGCATTAGATGTTATATTTAAGAACCTTAGCACCTTAATTCAAGAAAATCTTGGCAACTGGGAATTTGAAATTGATAAAACTCGATTTATTTGTTTATCAGATACCCATCATAATCGAATGAGAATTATCTCTCCCATCATAGAATCTTCAAATCTAAATTCAGCGCAATTATTAAAATGTATGGAAGCAAATTTCCATACTGCTCTAGATACAAAATATGCTATTTCAAATGGAATTTTATGGTCCGTTTTTATTCATCCTCTCGGTGAATTGACGGAAAAACAAGTCATAGATGCCATCTCACAAGTGTACTCATCCGTCCGAACTTTTGGTACAAGTTATAGTAGCAGTAACCTGATTTTTCCAAAATAAAAAAAAGATTTCCTTAATAATTTTTCCATTAAGAAATCATACCTTGCGGCCAATTCATTAAGAAGTTCTTTTAAAATAGAGCTTCATATCTACAGATAAAACATTGACCGCCAGATACTTCAGCTTTTTTTCGTCCCATAGCTAAGGCTATGAAACTCAA
>JALZUU010000158.1 GCA_023300665.1 Saprospiraceae bacterium
CAATCAGATCAAAACCCAAACCCACCCCCAATTATCCCTAATGAAATAAGGTGGAGTAAAAATGGAATACCTGCTCCATCAATTACTAATAAATTAAAACTTATAGAAGCAGATTTTGCAAATAACGGTGAAGTTGAAATCACGGTTATTTTTTCCTTGCCTCTACAAGAACCAATAGAGCTAAAAATTAAGGTGGTAAAGAATGGAGTTGAGTTTTCGAAAGAGTTATTAAAGGAAATAGAGCCTGATTATGATGATTTTTTGTATAAAGGTAACTATGCATATGATGGTAATGATATTAAGAAATATTTTGATCATTTCGGTTGGAATATACTTGGATTAGGTACTCCATGGAATTTTTTACTTATGAATGGAGAGCCAGATGTACTAGAGGCAGAAATTGATAAGGCAAAGGGAATTTATGCACAATCAGAAATTATGACTAGTGATAATGATTTAGTCATTAGTCCAACCCAAATTTCTCCAAATAGAAAGAAAGATATTTCTTTTGAATATAATAATGAGGTGGATGATAAACTTATTGAAGTCTCTGCATGTGATGGAAAGCCTGAATTAATTTTATACGCAGGAGGATTAAGAACATTTGATATACAAGTCTTTCGTGTTTGTGAGAGGGATGATGACGTGAGAGAAACAGATATGGATTTAGAAAATTTGGACCCATTAACTGTTTGTATTTCTCCAGGCCCTGATGGTATACTTGATTTAAATCGGAATAGTGAGCATTATATAAGTCAAGGTGATTTATTATATAATGGTTCTGTTATTGCTGGGGCTGATGGAAAGTGTACTTCAAAGATGATTCGAGAACCAGAAGATGGTGGACCAGCGACTGGAGAGTATCGTCTTACAGATTGCACACCATTGAATACTTTTAATATTGAAACGCAATTGGCTAACTTAAATAAGCTTTCAGCAGAAGTAGGCGTAAAGTATACCAAAAATATCATTGATGTTGAAATAGTGGGAATTAATTTTGATGCTTTTGATGATGATGGAATCATTACAACAGAAAGTGAGAGGGAAGCACTGAATTATGGATTAAGGAATAATATCCCAGCACCTAATAATAATACAATTTTCACTTATTTTGTAAGTGATTTGGGTTTAATAGAAAATGGATCAACTGTAGCTGGATTGGCGGTAGACTTAAGGTCTTCAAAATTAACTTTAGATATACAAGATGCTAATTATATTACCTGGTTTCATGAAATAGGACATGCGTTTGGAGGACTACGCCATCCTAATGAAAAAGAAGATGGACTCCAAACTGAAAATTATATAGTAGATGATAAACATAATTTTATGCATTCTAGTCATATAGAGCGGACTAATAATGTACGACATTATCAATTTGGCCCTATTAGAGGTGAGTTTTAAACTTAAGCTAAAAAAATAATAGTATGAAATTATTTAGTATATTGTTTTTAGTATTTTTTCTTAACTATAATGGCTTTTCTCAACGTGATTCTATATCAAATGTAGGAATTGATCCTTGGTATATCCCTACTAAAGATGGTACAGGATATACTATAAAAGAACCAAAGTTAGAAGAGGCACTTGATTACTTTCAGAAAATTAATGTTAGAGACTTCGAAAGGAGCGACAAAGATAAAATTAGGTATTATACCTTACATTATATCTATTGTATTTTCCCAAAAGGAGATGAGGAGAAAGATTTAAAAATTAAGACCTTAACTGATCTTTTAGTAAAAAATGAACTGCTGCATGCGGAATATCCAAAAGTATTTATCGAATTCTTTTACAAGAATCATAAATACTTCAATCAAAACCAAAAGTTATTGATATCTAAATCATTAGAAAAGCTTATATCATCAGATAACTTGATAGAGTATCAACATATAATAAGCCAATATCAAATAACAAGTTTTATTCCTCAAATTAAGTCTTTGTTGGAAGAATATACAATTGATGAAATTAAGTCTTCGGTATTAGATAAAACAAAAATCCATATATCTAAAGAAGTTAAGCTAATTTCCACACTTGCTAATTTGGATCAAACGTACCAAGAGATTTATTTAGATATAATAAGGAATTGTTATGAATTTACAAATATAAGAGAGCGTAAAGATTACTCAATTTATGATTTGAAAACTAAGTTGTATCACAAGCTAGTCCGTGGAACGATGAAAGATCTTACTGATAAAAAAGAAATAACTCAACGGACATTATATCTATTAGATGAAGACTATGTAATTCCAGGTTTTCATGGTGATAATGGTGAAGAAGGGTGTGCATTTATATATTACAAAGAGATGGTTCTTCCTCTTTTGACCAAGAATAGAAAATTTGCAAATAGATTTATAGAGTCTGGTATTGATGATGAAAATTTTTTCCGTAATTTTTTCGAAACACACCGCACCTCAGAACTCATGCGCGCCGCCTTAATCGAATTTGGTATTCTTGAAAAATAAATCCTGTTCTAAGAATTAAAATTATAAATGCAAATTTATTTTTCAATAGTTCGTGCAGGAATTTCGACCACAATTTAGGCAAATCAACACTTGTTGTATTTCAAAATTTAAAATTAATTAACTGAAACTCAGCTTTTTTCTTAAGCTGCAATTAATATCAGATGTCTTTCATGACTAATTGATTCTCAGCATCAATTTTCTAAAAAAAAAACTGCCCGAACTATTGATTTTTAATTGTATAATTTTATTGTTAGGTAAAGGTGTGTTGGGCGTTATCGCATCTAATATCGAATGTCCAGAAATTGCTGCAGGTTCCTTTTCTTTAACATTATCCCCTTCGGTATTGCAAGAATATGATGGTCCTTTTTCAGCAA
>JALZUU010000159.1 GCA_023300665.1 Saprospiraceae bacterium
TCTTGACGAGTTCGTTTGTTTCGGTGAAACTTTCTCTGTTGGAAATAGCACTTATAATGCTTCAGGTAACTTCACTGATATTCTAACTAGTTTCAGCGGGTGTGATAGTATTGTAAATCTTACGCTGCAAGTAGAACAAGAAATCATTACCAACCTTGATGAGTTCGTTTGCTATGGCGAAACTTTCTCCGTTGGGAATAGCACTTATAATACTTCTGGTAACTTCACCGATATCCTAACCAGTCTCAGCGGATGTGATAGTATTGTAAACTTAACGCTACAAGTCGAACAAGAGATCATCACTAACCTTGATGAGTTCGTTTGCTTTGGTGAAACCTTCTCCGTTGGAAATAGCACATACAATGCTTCAGGTAATTTCACTGATATTCTAAATAGCTTTAGTGGTTGTGATAGTATTGTAAATCTAACTCTGCAAGTAGAACAAGAAATCATTACCAATCTTGACGAGTTCGTTTGCTTCGGTGAAACCTTCTCTGTTGGAAATAGCACTTATAATGCTTCTGGTAATTTCACTGATATTCTAACTAGCTTTAGTGGCTGCGATAGTATCGTAAACCTTTCTCTTCAAGTTGAACAAGAAATCATTACCAATCTTGATGAGTTTGTTTGCTTTGGCGAAACCTTCTCCGTTGGAAATAGCACTTATAATGCTTCAGGAAACTTCACCGATATTCTAACCAGTCTCAGCGGATGTGATAGTATTGTAAATCTAACTCTGCAAGTAGAACAAGAAATCATTACCAATCTTGACGAGTTCCTTTGCTTCGGTGAAACCTTCTCTGTTGGAAATAGCACTTATAATGCTTCAGGTAATTTCACCGATATTTTAACTAGCTTTAGTGGCTGCGATAGTATTGTAAATCTTAGTTTAGAAATTGAACAAGAAATCATCACTAACCTTGACGAGTTCGTTTGTTCTGGCGAAACCTTCTCGGTTGGAAATAGCGTCTATAACGCCACAGGAAACTATACGGATATACTAACCAATATAAATGGTTGTGATAGTATCATAAATCTCAACCTTCAAATCGAAGACGAGATCATTACTACTCTTGATCAATTTATCTGCTTCGGAGAAACCTTCTCGGTTGGTTCAAGTCTCTATAATGTCACTGGAAATTATACCGATATTCTTACGAGTCTTTCAGGTTGTGATAGTATTATAAACTTAACCCTTCAAGTAGAACAAGAAATCATCACCAATCTTGACGAGTTCATTTGCTTCGGCGAAACTTTCTCCGTAGGTAATAGTACTTATAATGCTTCTGGTAATTTCACCGATATCTTAACCAGCTTCACTGGCTGTGATAGTATAATAAATCTTACGCTCCAAGTGGAGCAAGAAATCAATACTAGTCTTGATGAATTTATTTGCTTCGGAGAAACCTTCTCGGTTGGAACCAGCGTTTACAACACCTCAGGTACTTATACAGATATTCTTACGAGTGTTTCAGGATGTGATAGTACGGTCAACTTAATCCTAGAAGTGGAAGAACAAATCACCACTAACCTAGAAGAATTTATTTGTAATGGGGAAAGCTTTACGGTAGGAACAAGTGTTTATAATGTCTCCGGTTCGTATTCCGATATTCTAACTAGCGCTAGTGGCTGTGATAGTACCGTCAATTTAAACTTAACGGTGATTCAAAGTGCAGAAGAATTTATTTCTGCTACTATTTGTGAAGGAGATACCTATATGGTAGGGAATCAAAGTTTCACTATTACTGGAAATTATACGGTTACTGTTCAAAATACGAATTGTAATACCATCGTTCATCTCGATCTTTTTGTTGATGTCACCGACCAAACGATTTTAGAAGAAACGATCTGTAACGGGGATGTCTTTCAAGTGGGATTTGCGACCTATACGACACCTGGTTTTTATATCACTTTACTTTCAAATCAAAATGGATGTGATAGCTTTGTTCTTTTAGACTTAAGTATTTTACCAATACTAAATACCGATATTGAAGACACAATTTGTGTCGGCGAATCCTATACCATTGGGGATCAAACGTATACCGAATCCGGTTTTTATGTTTCTCAGTATACGACTAGTTTAGGTTGCGATAGTACGGTTTCATTACTCTTGGAAGTAATTCCTTTTATTGAGGAAGAAATCATAGCAGAAATCTGTTTTGGAGAAACCTATGAATTTAACAATCAAACTTTTTCAGAATCAGGTATTTATCAAGTCTCCACCAGCACCAGTAATTGTCCCGGACTAACCACTTTAAATCTTACGGTAAACCCTGACATTTCAACCGGACTTACCAAAACAATTTGTGAGGGTGAAACTATTTCGATTGGTACGGCGGTCTATTCAGTGACTGGATTTTATGAAAATATATTAGCCAGCACCAACGGTTGTGATAGTCTGGTAACACTGGATCTTACGGTCAATGAAATTACCAATACAGATTTAACCGCTTCTATTTGCGAAGGGGAGACTTTCCAATTTGGAACGACGAGCCTTTCTGAATCTGGAAACTACTCCGAGATTTTTATTGGACAAAATAATTGTGATAGTATTGTCGATCTGACGCTAACTGTCGTTGACAACCCTGAGCAATTTCTAAACGAAACTATTTGCGAGGGCGAAAGTATTGAACTAGGTGGTGAAAGTTTTGACACTACCGGTAATTACACGGTCACCATTAACAACGGAACGTGTAATACAATTTTCAATTTAAATCTAACCGTCTTAGACAATAGCTCTACCCTCTTAACCGAGACCATCTGTCAAGGAGAAACTGTGGCCATCGGCACAGCAGTTTACTCAACCACTGGAATCTTCGAGAACACTTTTACCAATTTTAATGGTTGTGATAGTTTGGTAACACTCAACCTGACCGTAAACGAAACAACCAATACCGATCTAAACGCTTCCATTTGCGAAGGCGAAACTTTCCAATTTGGAACGATGAGTCTTTCTGAAGCGGGTAATTATTCTGAGACTTTTATTGGTCAAAATAATTGTGATAGTATC
>JALZUU010000160.1 GCA_023300665.1 Saprospiraceae bacterium
AATTACTCTCCTCGGTATTCAGCGTAAATGTTTTCGGTTTCTTCTAATCGAATCGAATACAATTTACACCCTTTAATATGTGGTTTGAGTTCTTTCCAAATAAGGATAACCAAATTTTCGGTAGTTGGTTGTAAATCTTTAGGAATAAAATCTACATCTAGGTTAAGATTTGAGTGATCTAGTTTTTCTGTGATGTGTTTACGAACTATGGTGCTAAGCTTTTTAGCATCCATCACAAAACCAGTATACTTATCGGGTTTACCTTTGACCGTAATATATAGGGTATAATTGTGCCCATGCCAGTTAGGATTTGCACATTTACCAAAGGTTTTTTTATTCTTTTTATCGCTCCATTTTTCAACCCAAAGTTTGTGGGCTGCATTAAAACGTTCTTTTCTTGTCAGATATACCATTGCGTTTGGTTGTTGAAGGGCAAATTTACTAAGAACTTGCGCAAAAATGCTTGATTTTTAGCGGAACTAGTAAAATTTTCTAAGTCTACCCTATTTTCTTCCTAGATAGTTCTATAAGGGGGGAAACCACTAAGGACGAGTCTAAAACTGAGAAAATAGGGTTACTCATCGGATGGAAGGTGGTTTTAATCTAATTTTTTTATCTTCCAAGCAAATTTTGTGTTTCTTGTGATCATACCAACTTGGTCAAACAATAATTATTTAATGCACCAAACACTATCTCAAAATCTCTGGCTTCACGAACTGCGCAACCACAAAGGAACTTTATTGATCCACATTTTGTCATGGTCGTTGCTTTTCATTGGGTTGGTTTGGATTGACCAATCTGACCGACCGTTGGCGTTTAAGATGTTGGTGGAGGCCATTAGTATCCTTTTTTATGTGCTCTTGGTTTATTTTAATATTAAATACTTAATTCCAAATTTCTTAACAGAAAAGACCTTTTTTAAGTATTGTCTCTTTTTATTGGGGACGGTCATGATTATTACGCCTATCAAAGTATTGATCGTTTATACGTTATTTCAGCATTATCCAGAGGTTCAGCCTTCTATCATAAAAGATCGGTCTTGGTATTTTTTGACTAATTTTTTGGTAATAGGGGGATCTACCTTGGTGAAAATCATTACCGATTGGATGGCATACCAACGAGATAGTAAGGATTTGCAAACACAAACAATGCAAAGTGAATTACGATTTTTAAAATCTCAGATCAATCCCCATTTCCTTTTTAACACCCTCAATAATCTTTACGCACTTACCCTCAAAAAATCGGATAAAGCACCAGAAATTGTGATTAAGCTTTCAGAAATGATGCGCTATATGTTATATGAATGCAACGAAAAAAGAGTAGAATTGCGGAAGGAAGTTCACTATCTAAAAAATTACTTAGATTTAGAAGAACTTAGAAAAGGTAAAACCGTAGATATAAGTCTAAAGGTAACTGGAGAGATAGAAAACCAACAAATAGCTCCCCTACTCTTTATACCATTTTTAGAAAATAGTTTTAAACATGGCGCTAATAATCATATTTCTAAAGGGTTTGTAAATATCGTCTTAGAAGTAGATGCTAGCCATGTTCGGTTTTTTATTGAAAATAGTAAAGCCGAAGCATTACCTGCTCAAAACCACAAAAGAAGTGGTGGAATTGGATTGGTTAATGTTCGTAGAAGACTAGACCTTCTTTATCCTCATAAACACGAATTGACTATTACTGATAATCCAAATACTTATGCGATTACCTTGGAATTGAAATTGTGAGGTGTTGAGGTGTTGAGGTGTTGAAAATTTAGAGACAATTCATGAATTGTCTTTACCAAAAGTGTTGGTGTTATAAATTATTAAGTGTATTTTAATAAAAATAAAATTAAGTAAAAATGATTAATGCAATTATTGTAGATGATGAACCTTTAGCGCTAGATGTTTTGGAGACTTACATCAATCAGCTTTCTGAAATCAATTTGGTAGCTCGCTGCGAGAATGCATTGGAAGCCAATGAGGTTTTAAAAACAAAAGATGTAGATTTGATGTTTCTAGATATTCAAATGCCACAACTAACAGGAACAGACTTCTTAAAAACCTTGACACATCCACCATTGGTTATTTTTACGACGGCTTATGCCAATTATGCAGTAGAAGGTTTTGAACTAAATGCAATTGATTATTTATTAAAGCCTATCTCTCTTGAACGATTTATGAAAGCCACCAACAAAGCAATTGCACAGGTTGATTTACAAAATAAAGATCAGGCTTCAGAAACTGCTGCGGCACCAGAAGAGGATGCGGATTTTATTTTTGTAAAATCTGATAAACGGTTGGTAAAAATCAAATTTTCAGATATCGTTTATGTGGAAGGTCTGAAAGATTATGTAATTATCCGTTGCCCAAATAACAGAGTAATTACTTTACAAACCATGAAGAGTTTAGAGTCTAAATTACCTTCAGACATCTTTAAGCGTATTCACCGTTCTTATATTGTCAATATCAATCAGATCAATGCCGTTATGGGAAATATGATTGAAGTCTTTGAAAAAGGTCAAGCAAAACATATTCCTATTGGAAAAAATTATCGAGAAGGGTTATTGGAGATTATTAATAAGAATAGACTGTAATTGGGCCATTTTCTTCTTGCTAAGGTGTTCAATTAACGAAAAAAACAATCAAATTTATTCATGTAAATTTTTCCAAAAAATCGACATTTCCTTTCTCTTTTCTGTTCATTTTTTTGGCAGAAAAAAAACGAAACCTGCCTGCGTTCCGCAGGAAGGCAGGCAAAAAATCTGCCGCCTGTAGTATTTTTCGAATTCG
>JALZUU010000161.1 GCA_023300665.1 Saprospiraceae bacterium
GGTTGACTTACTAGATAATCGAGGACGAATAATTTCTTTAACGTAAATACTTGCTGGCCGGTAGGCTAATATTTCAGTTATATCGCGTCCTAATTCTGATAAGTTTTCTGCATCTATATTTTGAGGTAACAAGGTTGTTGTTTCTCGTTCTAAATGCGCAGGAAAACTATTTCGTTTGCCAATTTTTTGTGCCTTCTTTTTCTTCTTTTTATCAATCCCAGCAACCGTTTCAGACTTCTCTTCTACTTCATTTATTGGTTGATCCTGATGCGTTGGGTTAGAAAATAGACTGCCTTGTTCTGGATTTTGATCTCCTTCATAACGCTCTCGTTTGGCACTAAAGATCATTTTCTTTAGTTGCTCATTTTCCTCTTTCAGTAAATAATTTTCTGTTTTGAGGTCTTTATTTTCTTCTATTAATTCTTCTTTTGACACCTTATAAAGGTACACATTCTATCCCGTTTTTGCCAAAGAAAAACGGTTTCTTTTTTGTATTTTTTTTGTCTCAATTCCTTGTAAAATCAACAGTAAATTTTCGTAGCTTATTTGATAATTATTTAGTCCAGTAAGGTGTTCGTAAGTACCTCTTTCCAGCCGTTTAAAATATAAACTAAATCCATCGCCTTCCCAACGAAGCATTTTCAAGTGCGTTTTTCGACGATTAATAAAAACAAATCCAGCACCACTCAATAATTGTAAATCCATCCTCCCAGTCACAATGGCTCCTAGCGTGTTAAAACTTTTACGCATATCTGTGGGTTGATCGTAAAGATAATAAACACCACTGCGCTCAAACATTTTGCAGCGTTTTTAATAAATCTAGACTTAACGAATCCTGACTATAAATCCGTATCCCGTTAGGTAGTAAAATTTCTAAACCATTTAATACTGAGTTTTTTTCTAACTTTACAAACTGACCTTCTTGCGATGAACCTTTTTCTCTAAACCAAGAAATAAAAGTAGCGTACTTGATACCTGATGACTCACAATAAGCTTTTTTCGTTTGTCCGCTTTGCTGCCAATAAGCTATGTGGGCAATTCGTTCTGATTTTTTTGTCATCTTTTTTACGCAAAGATAGCTCGCTTATGAATGCTAGACAACTCGGGGTTTAGTGGGGGGATACTATAAAAAAGAAAGCCAATTATCATTTCGGCTTCATGCTAAGAATAGAAAGGCAATATGTACTGTCTCGTCCACCGTTTAAAAGAATTGTAAAAGAGTATTTTTCAAAAGATTTTATCGAAAAATATGATGCTTTTGATTCAGAAATATATCTAACATTAAAAGAAATCGCAAGAATGACTAACGTAAAAGAAAATACATTATTAACCTTGATAACTTTAAAAAGAGGTACTGATAAATGGAAGGAAATTATTGAAGGAAATTAATTTTAGCTACTTCCAGAGAATGGCCAATCACAAGCCGCCCCGCTCTCGTTAACAACTGATCTTGTAAGGATCGCATACCTAAGTCTACATGAATATACAAAAACATCACGATGATCTTGTTTGTCCTTGCCTTTGAATCTGTATTTACTCTTTCTTGAGACTTACCAATATTGCGGTTGTGAGCCAAACCTTTTAATAGCTAGCTACATTCTAGTGTTATTGATTGCTTTATATAATTTTTTCTATTTGCTGCGTTAGAATTAAATTTTTCTCGAACCAAAAAGATTACATTTAATTCGAAAGCTTCATTAGCATTAATAACCATTGAATTCGAAGAGAATTCTATTTTATAAATTTCAAATTCATCATATACTGAAAGGTCTGAAATTCCAGGATCAAATACCCCATTACCAAAATTGACCAAAGAACCATTACTATTAATAATATCAGTTTCCTCTCCATTTATTGTAAAGTAAATCGAAATTAATTTCTCTTCATTTGGACCTAGAATTTCGTTCATTCGATTATAAATTTCTGGGATAAATTGAATATCAACAGATGGTTTGCAAGAATCATTATTTAATGGTTCTTTATCTGAAATTTGTAGGATTTGAATAATGTCACCTTCAAAATCAAAATCAAAAGGGTTGTCTGCCAATTGAATATTTTCAATATCACCACATCCTATTAGACAAAAACATAAAAGATAAAAAGTTATTTTTTTCATTAGAAATTTAAGTTTAAGGTTATACCATTCATTCCCCAGTTTATATCATAACTAATAAAGTCAGGTTTTTTGCTTTGGTAAGTTGGCTCAAAGTAATCTATATTTTTTTCCTTCTTGTTGCGAATACTCAAAATTTTCATAGAAATCGCAGTACCCAATAATAGATAACTAATTACTCTATTTCTCTTAACGGTTTGTATTTGATCATTGAATTCTTCTTTAGCTGTTTCAATCAAAAAAGGATCTGGTCCAAGAAAGTCATATCTCTCTTTTAATCGATTAGCCTTCCCGTTATTTATAGTCGTTGCAAATAGTCCTGCACTTGCTATCAAACTAGAATAAAATAAATAATTGGGCAATTTTTGTTTTAAAAAAACTTTCTTTTGATAACTGCTCAATTCTTTTTGATAAGTAAACACTTCAGGTGATTTATTTAACTTAGCACTAAACAAAATTGTAGAATCTGGAATAATATTGATTGTTGTATCTAAATATTCATAGTATAGAGCCCAAATCTGAATCCGATAAGTTCCCTCAGGGAAATCTTGTATTTTTGAAGCATCAATTTTGGTCGAATCTCCAATCATTACTTTGGAGGTGCCAATTGGTGGAAAAACTTTAAAAACTATATTTCCAGTACTTTGAGCCATAAGTACAGTAGTATTATAAATTAGAAATAAAACTCCAATATACTTTAACAATTTATTAATTTTCATTTGCAAATTTAATTATTTCCTAATAATTAGACTAATCTCAAAATAAGTTTTTTTCATTAATTCGCTTCTTCAATATATTTGACATTATGAGAAAGGATGCCAGATACTTGATTTGCTCTTTTCTAACGCACAAAACAACCAGTAAGATCTGAGCAGCGTGTAAACGAGCGTCTCTTATTTTCCTAAGATTTTTTAATAGTAGTTTTGACTTGTATTATTTGGTAGAAAACTTTTTATTATTCCGTTAGCACAGAATACTTAAAAAAACTATTGATTTTTGTATCAGCCTCTGGAGCAGCTTTATAACTAAAACTCGCACACCATCCGCTATTGTTTAAAGGAACATAGTGTCCCCAACCTGGTGCTAATTCTAATTTATCTTTTAGATCACCTAAATCAGAGAATTTTGTATTTAGAGATACTTTATTATTAAGCTGAAAATTTTTATCCCCTGTTGAAAGAAAAATTACCTCATCATCTTCAAAGGCAAACAAGTATGTAATACCATTAATTACGGTATCTCGACCATCTATTGCTGAATCATTCGGAAGAACTAATTTAAATTTAGGTTCAACATTTACTTTACTACCAATATCAAATTTAGAATCTTGACAACTAGGAAATAAGTATAATATAAAAAGATAAAAAAGAATTCGCATGTCGGTTTTAATATTCGTTTGAACTTCTGGTATCACACCGAAAAAAAAACATAGTTAGAGGAAGTACAAATACCCAATATTCAATATTGAGTTAACTCCTAAAAGTAAAGATCTTTAAATTTTCAAACCGTTACGATAAATTAAATATTCATAAGTATTCACGATAAAAGATATACACGAAAGAAGGTCTCTGCGTTTCTTTGCGTCTTTGCGAGAAAAAAACACAATAAAAGATATACACGTTAAAGAATCTCTGCGCCTCCCGAAGCAAGTACGGGACAGGTTTTGCGACCTCTGCGAGAAAACACTATTAA
>JALZUU010000162.1 GCA_023300665.1 Saprospiraceae bacterium
ATTATTCATTATCATACCTTAATGAGAATGAGTAGTATCCTCTTTTTCTACGACAGTCGGTGCCGTCCAAGGTTGTGATCCGACCATACTACCTTCTGCTTTTCTTACCGCGACGTTGGATCGGTTTTTATCTTTGATCATCGCATAGGTCATGATTAAACTGGTACCAATAATGATAAATAATAAAATCCCTTCTTCAAAGTTTTTATCGACCAGTTGTTCTGGAATTGCATAGAATAATAAAACGGTAATCAATCCGCGAGGTGCCACCCAAATTTGAGGGAAATTATCTTTTCCGATCATGATGCGTAAGATGACATATCGAATTAAATAAATAGAAAAAATAATCGCAATACTGATAGCTGCTACGTTGAGACTGGCTAAGGTTTCTAATTTGATAATGATACCAAAAATAACGAAGAAAAAAGTACGGACGACAAAAGCGGTTTCCATCGTAATGACATGAAGACCTTCGTAGATGTGTAAGGCTTCTTTATATTTCAGTAATTTTTTTAAAGGTCCCCACGAAAAGAATAGTTTCATGTTGGCGATCAATAATCCAAAGACTAAAATGATGATCAGTGAAGATAAGTGCATCTTTTTACCGACTGAATATAAGAGCAATAATACCGCAATCAGTAAGAATAATTTCACATGACTTTTGATGTTTTGAAATATTAATACAATAATATAGCTAGCTATTAAGGAAATAACAACCGTCAATCCGATCGTACCTGTATAGGCTAACGCACCACCACCAGAGTGATGAACAGGATCTGCCTCTGCTAATAATTTGCCACTTAAAAAATAGAATAAAATGATTCCTAAAATATCCGAAAAGGTACTCTCATAAATATGAAACTCTTTCTTATCTGGTCGTAATTCGCTAACACTCGGAATAATAATAGCACTCGATAAAATCGAAAGTGGCGTTGCGTACAACCAAGCTTTTGTTGTTTCCATTTCAAAAGCAAATTTTAAAATTTCTGCTGCTACCCAAGTAGACAAGACCAGTCCTACGGCAGCAATTCCGAAAGCTTTCGCAATCGGTATATATTTCTCTGGTTTGAGTTCTAGCTCTAGCGCCGCCTCTAGTACGATCATAATCAATCCAACAATACCTAGTATTTCTAGATAAGGGAAGAAATTATAAGGTTTTTCAGGAACAATAATATGGTCGATTCCAAGTTTTATGAGGATTCCGAGTACAATCAACATGAGTACGGACGGAACACTAGTCTTTTTGGAAAGTTCTCCAAAAACAAAAGAAACCAGTAAAATAAGACTGGATACAATAAGCAGATTATAAGGTTCTAACATTTTTCTATTTTGATAATCTTTAGAAATTTTATTTTATTGAAGGTACAAGTCTTTAGATAATTGGTCGACATTGATATCCCCAATCTTCGAGAAGTTGCATTAGGTATTTAAGATGTTGATCTTGTCTTACCCGCAATCTTGCCTTATAAGCAATCTGCTGATTAGGCTGATCAACGACTTTGATCTCGGGAGGATAAAACCAATCAATATATGGACAGGCAAATAATCTATCTCTCAATCTATCCAGACTTTTATCTTCCATTTTTTCTGGTGGTATGATTTGTAAAAAATTAATACCTTCCAGTCGTTCTCCTTCCATTTTAGTAAACCCATCATTAATCAAAGAAGTATAGTTAATAAAACGAACACCTTCTTTAATTTGAAGCGTTAGTCCTAGTCGACCAATCTTATCAATCACACCTTCGTTAGCATTGACCTTAATACGTTCTCCTTCTGAGAAAGCATCATTCAATAATAATAGGTGCCCAGTAAAGTAATTTCGGAAAGGAATATAAGCCAGTGCTAAGCTGATCAAAATTAACAAACCGTGTACCACGGGATTGATTAGGGCAAAAGTTATGGCAATAATACCGATACCAATTGGTTCCATTAGTATTCGACATTTACGTAAATTTTTAATAGTGTTACTAGAAAAATACCCTTTATGCGTATTTCGTTCAACTACTTTAATGATAAACTCTATGAGCAAAAATATCCCTACGATAATAAGGATTAAAATAAACCAGCGGCTCCAGCTAATACTCAAATCTTCCAGCATATTAAATTATTGATTGATTAGTATATCCTTTTCTTCCATCAAATTCTAAGTATTGTTGTTCATCTAGCAGACGTCCAACTTCGTTGACAATCATTGGGTTGATTTCTAACCAACCGTTCATATTTCGTTGTAGTATACCGAGGTTAAGTGCTCGTTGTAAAATAGGACGATAAGTAGTTTTGAAGGAAGGACCTAAGTGTTTAAGCAAACAGTATTCATTGGTTCTTCGCTCAATCATAATTGCGCGTAAAAGAACCGCAATATCCGGAGTGATAAAATTAGGTAACTTAAAAGTGACATCAGAATGTGGTTGTACTTTTTCGTCATTAAATTTATGCATTAGTGCAGCCCAATGGTGCATAACTTGTCCGACATTTCCTTCGGACAAACGGTAAAGTCGACCTAATAATTTATCTAATTCTTTAGGATTAAATTCTTCACCATCTGTGTTTACCAATTGCATATGTGTGGCACTATGTCGAATCAAAACTGCTTTTTTGATTTCTTCCAAACTCATTCGATCTAGCGTTATTTCTGTTTGGAAAATTTTCTCAATATCAAACCATTGTTTTAACTGATTGTACAACCAATTACTCGTTGAAACCATAAAAAAGATCCGTCCTGAATTTTGGTCAATCGCTCGTACTAGTCGACGGATATTTTGGCTCAAAGTAATTTTGTCATCCTGCCAAAGCTCTAGATCGTCGATCCAAATCATGGTAGGTTCTTGTATATATTTTAATATAAAATCTAGGCTTTCTCCCAGATCTCGTGTTGTTTCAAAAGGTCGCCCTTGAATGGTAATTCTATTCTCAGGATTGAGGGTAATGGCATTATTGCTAAAATGTTTACGGACGACTAATTGCCCTAGTAATGTTTTTCCTGAAAACCTTTTTCCTGTTAAGAGTAAGGCGCCTCTGAATCCTTTTCGCCAAGTTTCAATTTGGGTATTGATATGATTTAATTCATCGGTTCGACCTACCCAAAAAGAACTACCAATATATCCGCGAGTCATAAAAATATTAGTATAATGTAAGTTTTCAGGTTGGACTGTTCGAGCACAAACTACCCGAACTATTTTTTCGGAGATAGACATTACTTCTTCTTCTCGGATACTTTTTCGGTATTGCTTAATAAAATAGCCTTTTTCTTTAACCCATGATTTTAGTTTTTCCCACCAAATAATTTTATGCCGACGATATTGATTAATGGTTGATTGGAAAGAAAGAGAAAGAAAGTCTTCTTTAAAAACCTTAGAAACGCCAAGCGTCTTACTTAGTTGTTCTTTTACATCTTTACGGAGACCAAAAATAGTCTCGCAGCTTTTGTCTAAATTCTTAGTAAGGTTTTGTAAAATTTGCAGGATGTCATCGGTGGGATGCGGCTGATCCTCCAAGCGTTCGTTTTGAATTAAATTTCGAATATTTTCAATCGCAAGATTTAGACGACTATGAATATTATTACTAATTTGAAAAAATTCATAAACCTCAGACATGACTTCTGATTCGATCCATTCGCGAGTACTCTGCCGAACGTTTAAGTCTTTGTATAATAAACAGCCATCTTTTAGTGACACATTTACCTTCATCTTTTCTGGTAACTCCTGAATTTGTTCGTTCAGATCTGAATTGAATTTTCCTAATTTACTATAAATTAAAATTTTACGATCTACCTCTTCTAGTAAGTGTACCACATCCATCGAAACAGGTTCGTCGCCTTTTTCTTGGATTTTATCTCGAATGGCAATGATTTCAGCTTTAACCTGTTCGATGGTATCAAGATAGTTATTAAAGGTATCTACAAAATGGCTATTGATAACTACGTAGGCACCAGAAGAATTCCATAAAGCCTGAAACTGTATTTTTAGTTCTTTTGCTTGGTTTTGAAACTGAGCAAATTGTTCTTTATAAATTGGCCAAGGATTGGTTTGGAGGTGCCAGATTTCTCTTACCTTTTGGTGGTTTGGTGTTGCCTTTTTAGTTCCCGGCAGATAATTTTTTAAATCATTACTTAATTCAAAAAGTAAATCTCGCGATTTTGTCTTTTGTTCTTGAAAAGACTGTAAACTAACGTCACCATCGGATACCCGTAAGAAGGTTTTATGTTCTTCAAATAAAATATCTCGCCAGAGTAATAAAAAATATTTTACTCGTTCCGACCAGTCAAAGGTAATTAGACAATCGTCAAAGCGTGGAGTATCAGTTGTTAGTATATGGTCATATGCCAAACCACCTATTTCTGTAGCTTTTTGACTGAGTTCAATCAGTCCATCAGCAAGTAGTGCGATGTGTGCCGTTTCCTGTGTTTCGCCACTGTAAGCTTCCGTGATAAGGTGCGTAACTCGTTGTTCAAATTCCTGTAACAAGGGATCTGGCAAACGATCTGGCTTCGTAGGAGCTGTGACTGTTGGTTGATTATCCAAATTTAGCGTACTATTATGGTTATCTAATGTTTTTGGTAGATAGGGTTAGTTATGCTTTTTAGCGCTTTCGATAAAAATATCTTTATTTCCAGGTTATTAGCCTTCACAAAATAATATTTTTTACGAAATTTCCATTCAAATTTAGCTGGCAGTATAACTAATTCGGTATACAACATCGGCATAATCGTCACTAACGAGCATCGAACCGTCCGAAAGTAGCTCAATATCTACTGGACGACCCCAAACTTCTTGGGTGTCATGATCCAGCCAGCCTTCTGCGAATGTTGTATAACTAACTACTTTATTGCCGTCTAGTTTGGCCAACATCAACCGGTAGCCACTTTTTTTCTCTCGATTCCAAGAGCCATGTTCCGCTACGATAATTTGATTTTTATATTCTGCCGGAAACTGTTGACCCGTGTAAAATTCGAGACCAAGAGGTGCTACATGCGCTCCTAATACCTGTACAGGTGGTGTGAATTCGTCACAAGATCTTTTTTCACCAAATTCAGGATCAGGAAGGTCGCCTTGGTGGCAATATGGATATCCGAAATGCATTCCGTCTTTTGGTGCGTGGTTGAGTTCACACCCTGGTAGGTCGTCGCCCATCCAATCTCTTCCGTTATCTGTAAACCATAATTCTTTGGTGATTGGGTGCCAAGTAAATCCAACCGTGTTTCTGATACCTGTTTGAATTATTTCTCGATCTGTACCATCGGGATTGATTCGGGTAATCGTATTAAAAATAGGATCTTCAGATTCACAGATATTGCATGGTGCTCCTACGGGAACATATAGTTTACCATCTGGACCAAAATTGATGTATTTCCAACCATGATGATCTTCTGTAGGATATCCATCATAGACGACGGTTGGTTCTGGTTCTTTGTCCATATTTTTTTCAATATCATCGTACCGCAAAATTCTACTAACCTCTGCTACATAAAGGCTCCCATCTCGATAAGCTACTCCATTGGGACGATTTAGTTTTTTATCAATCACAAATTTTTTCTCTGCTTTAAAATCTTTGTTTTCGTCGCGTAGTGCATACACATTACCTGCTCGCATCGAGCCTACATAGATCGTTCCTGCGTCACTTCGGCGCAAGGCTCTGGCGTTTTTTACCTTTTCTGCAAATAATTCAATTTTAAATCCTTTGGGCAATTTGATTTTATCAAGCTGGATAGGAGCTTTAGGCTTTTTGGGCTTCTTTTTTTCGGTGGTTACTTTTTCGGCTTTAGCAGGTTTTTCAGCTATTGTCTCAGCTACTTTTTTAGCAGTTTTAGTTTCGTTAGTAGATGTTTGACAGGAAGTACCTATCAATAGGCATAAGCTGAATAATAAAAGGAGTAAATTTTTCATGATGAAATGTATTTTATTACCGAATTATTTTGAAATGTTAGCCACGCAAATGGTATTTGATTACAATATCGTTTTTTTTCATGGATTGAAAAAGTGAAGGTTGGAAAGGGGTAATAATTTCTAAGCGCATATACAAATAAAAAAGGGACGGCGCTTAGCCGTCCCTTTTAGTAATATTTTTATGTTTAGTTTTTTAAGGCACTTTCAGAAACGGTTGTGTTCGGTTTCCTTCTCTATTTTGTATTTTGATAAAATAAGTTCCTAAATGAAGGTTAGTTATATTTAATTCAGTATTAGCAACTCCTGCTGGAAGTGTTTGACTCAAAACTAATTGTCCGGTCATATTATAAACATGAAGGATCATATCGTTTGCATTATGGGTGCCTCGATCCACAGTTATTTTATCAGATGCTAGAGTAGGAAAAATCTGAATATCATCGGTCTTTTTTAACTCAATTGCTCTTATTTCGCTATATTCAAAAGCCCCATCAAAATCAATTTGTTTGAGTCGATAATAATTTAATTGATTAGTTGGAGTAAAGTGCGTATAGCTATAATTTTGTGCTGTGTTAGTAGTTCCGTTTCCTTTAACTTCACCAATTTTTCTAAAAGAAATTCCATCTAAGCTATGTTCGATAGAAAAGAAATCATTATTTATTTCAGAAGCAGTCTGCCAATTTAAATAAGCTGATTTATTATCCGTTTGTACCGTAAAATCAGTCAATTCTACCGGAAGTACAAAAGAGGAAATCAGTGCGTCAAAGCCAGATAAACGGCTGGTGAAATTGGTACTTGTGCCGTTATAAACTCCATCTGCGGTAGCTGTTGCTACGTTTTCTACTCTTGCTTCGAAAATAAATCCAGTTACCCGATCTGTTGGATTCAGACCTGCATCTTCTACCGCGCGTACATCTATATTATCTTCAGCTCCGTTGGTACCTGCTACCGGTTTGCAAGGGGTAGCTATGTTAATACTACTTGGATCAGCAATGGTGTAAACACCCGTACCAGTAGTTGTATAAATATTGGGATTAATGGTCGGTGTAGTTGCTGGACAAGCAGCTACTACGCCTGGATGAACACCACCAGGGCCATCTGTATCTTCCCAAAAACCATTATAACTCGCTGTTCCATATTCAGTAGGAGAAGCACCATCATTTTTAAAGATCAATGAGGCAGATTCAAAACCCTTTCCAGCAGTATTTACACTTCGTAAAATGACGATCATATTTTGTGCTTCTATATATACATTTGGCGCAAAACTAACTTCAATCGTATAGCTTCTAACATCTCCTGTTGAAGATTTTGAACTGGATAAAGAACCATGTGAATTGGTTCCGCTTAGACCTACTGTATTTTGAGTAATATTCATTTTATCGGAGGCGTCTCCGATTAATGCTGCTCCACCATAAACATCATACGGTATCGTATTTAAAGTTTGTGTAATAGTAATATCGTCCATTCCACCAATAATAGAGCAATCATCATTGACTTCATCCCAGAGGTTATGGCTGGTTGTCAGACTTAATACTTCTGTATTGCCTGCGGTGACGGTTTGTAATCCTGATTCACCTGATTCTACATCCGTAAAGATTAATCGACCATCTGAACTTCCGAAACGGACGTCACACTGTGCAGTTAAAATTATAGACGTGAAAATTGAAAAGTAAATAATAAAGATGCTCCTTTTCATAATTATAAATACTGCGGGGAGCTTTGTGGAGAAAGTGGGGAGCTTATTATTTAAAGTACAATTAATAGTCCAATTTGGAGAATTGTGACATGAAAATAGGTGGAATAGGGTAGGTTTAACAGTGAATTAACTAAATGATCCTTAGAATCTATGTTTTACCAATTCAAATAATTGAGTGCTAAATAAGCACTATCAACGGTTGTAAGTTGTTGATTTTCAGTGTCTGCGAGTAGTTCTTTAAATTCAGATAATGGGTAAAGTTGTACGTCAATAAATTCTGTATTATCTAAATTCTGAGTAGTGATTTTTTCACAATCAATGGCCAATAAACAAAATCTGGTTTCGGTAGAATAGGCTTGTCTTAGCACCTTTTGAAAGACTATTTTTCCTGCCCGATAGCCTGTTTCTTCTTCAAGTTCACGGCGGGCAGCGGCTTCGGGTAGCTCTTTGGAGTCGATATATCCTTCTGGAAAACTAATCAATTCCATTTCTGGGCCAGGACGAAATTGTTTGACGAGAATGGCTTCTTTATTTTTGGTGAAAGCAGCAATGGTCACATAGTTTCCGTTGCGGACGATGTCAAAGTCTGCTGTTTCTCCGTTGGGTAATCGGAAGGTTCGTCGGAGCATATCTCGCCAACCTTTATATCCGACTTCTTCTTTTATTTTTTGCCACATGCCAATTGTTTAAAAAGAAAGATAGGGGAAACGCTTTTTATTTTTTGTGGTTGACAACTTATTTCTCTTTATTAAAAACTTTAAAAGCATTGAAGAGAAATAAGTTGTCAAAACACCAAAAGGTTTATCTTAATCGGAAGTTAGTCGCACCAAGTAATCCAATGTCTGTGTAGACGGTAATTCGGTAATAACCGGACCTTAGTTTTTCGTCCAAATCATGAGAAAAAGAAATCCGTTGACTTTTTTGAACGTTCACCTCTTTTGCTTCAGCAGCCATGATGTTTTGTGTTTGACCATTGACGGTTACCTGAGCAGAAATAGGCTCTTGTAATTTGATTGGTGTTGCTTTTTCATCAGTAATGACGAGATAAACAGGGCGTACACCTTGGTATTCCTGCGGTACTGAGGTTAAATCAAAACTAACTTTAACCTTTTTTGCACGACGAGACTTAGAAGTTACTTTACTATTATTCCTTTTTAGGAATTCTACATTAAAAGCAGAGGCTTTAAAATTAGCAAGTGTTAGTCGATCGAGTTCACCTTCCATAGAACGATTTAGATTGGCCATAGCAAGATTGTCTTCGCGAGCTTTACCAAGGTCTTTGGTTAATCCGACCGTCATGTTACGTAACGAATCATTTTCGGAGCGTAAAGAAAAGATAGAAGACTCTAGGGCGGACTTAGAAGCGAGCAAATTTTGAATCTGACTACGTAGATCATTTACTTCTGCTCCATTGTCTGTCTCCTCTTTGGCCAAAGCGTTGCTAATAGATTTAATACGTTGATCGCGACGACGTACTCTAGCTTTTTCACTTTTCAAAGATTCTTGTAAAGATTCATTTTCGTCAGCTAATGAGAAATAAGCGGATTCTAAACTATCTACCTCCGCTTCCAGACCTAACTTAAGCGTTTCGATTTCTCCAAGTTGCTTAGATAAATCACTTTTTTCTGAGATGAGTTGTTCTTTCTCTGTTTTTAATCCATATCCCCAAAAGGCAGTACCTAAAAGGAAAAGAAATAAAAGTACTGCGAGGATTCCAATAGTTCTGGTCTTCATTGTATTTTTTTAGGCAAAATTAATAAAATAAACGGTTAGGTTAGTCAACTTACAACTTAACTATTGATAGATGTTGTCTTTATGTCAAATAAGGGTGAAAACACTACAGGTGACGTCTTATTATTGAGATATTTCAAATATATATGTAATGAACTATCTACACTTTAACATGAATAGATATCTTTAGAAAGAACCATTTATGCAAATAGAAAGTTATAATTAATGTTATATTCTTAAATAAATTCAAAGAATAGAAAGCTTATTAAAACCCTTTATGAAATTCCTTAACACGCATTCTTTTTTTATCATCAAAGTCGTCATCAGTGGGCTTTTAGTTACTATGTTGTATTCCTGTAATACAAATAGGCTTCCTTATTATGATAAAAACATAAAAAATTGGGAAGCCAATAAACTCCCAAGTGAAGAACCAATGCATACTTTTTTTCTAGTGGGGAATGTAGGAAATAAGGAACTGCCGAAAAAAATACCTCCCGCGTTATCCCTTTTGAAAAAAGATTTAAGCGGAGCATCAGCAGCTTCTTCTTTGGTGTTTTTAGGTAATAATATAGCCCCAGAAGGATTACCTGAAAAGACAGATCCCAACCGTAAAGCACGAGAAGCACAGCTTCAAGAAGTATTTACACTCTTTGATAACTTTAAAGGAAAAACTTTTTTTGCTCCAGGTAGCAAAGACTGGCAAAATGGAGATGAAGACGGACTCAAGGTTTTACAACGACAGGAAGAATTTATCGAATCTTATTTTAATAATAAATTTCCAAATGAAAAGATGGACCACTTCCTCCCAGATGACGGTTGTAGTGGACCAGAAAAAGAAGAGGTTAATAAGGACATCGTGATGGTTTTCGTAGACAGTCAGTGGTGGATACAAAATGAAAGGCAAGGTGAAAATGTAGGTCAAAATTGTGAAAGTATGTCTCGTCTCGAATATCTCGTTCAATTAAAAAAACAGATCAATAAACATCGTAACGATCATGTATTGGTCATCATGCATCATCCACTTTATAGCAGAGGGGTACGCGGTGGACATTATCCACTCAAAAATCACCTACTGCCTTTGCCAGGGCTGGGATCGCTAAATCTGATTCGACGTAATTTATTTGGGAATAAACAAGACAATAATCATCCGGATTTTTTATTGCTTAAAAGAGAACTTGAAGCAATGCTATTGAATTGTAACGGTATGATATTCGTTTCTGCCCACGAAAATAATCTTCAATATTTCCAACAAAATAAACTTAACCATCATTTTATTATCAGTGGAGGAGGAAATCAAAAAGTAGATTATGCAACGACTGGACGCCCTGATGATAATGGAGTAGAAGCAGAATTTGTTCATGCATCAACAGGTTATTCTAAAATATACGTTTATAAAGATGGTAGCATGTGGCTTGAATTTATTAAGCGGAATAAAGAAGGAAGCGGCCAGACTATTTGTTTTAGAAAACAACTTAAAGGAAGTAAAAATCCTCCTGCGGTAGAGGTAGTTGTAGATGAGAATTTTTCTCCAATCAGCCAAGACAGTATAGCTAGAATTGCTGCTACACAATATGAGTCTGGGAAGTTTAAAGAATTTTTTATGGGACGTCAGTATCGCAAAGCTTGGAACGCTACCGTCAAAGCCCCATCGATCGATTTGGCGACTGAAAAAGGAGGACTGAAGCCTATCCAGTTAGGTGGGGGGAAAGCATCGCGAACGATTCGATTAGAGAATAATGAAGGGCAGCAATATGTACTTCGTTCGCTTAATAAAAGTGTTAGAAAATCAATGTTTGCTGAGTTTTACGATACTTGGATAGAAAGCTATTTTCAAGATCAAGTTTCGGGACTGCATCCTTATGGTGCACTTGTCATTCCAGTACTGGCCGAAGCTGCCGGAATTTATCATACCAATCCACGTCTTGTATTCGCGCCTCGTCAACCCGCGATGGGTTCTTATAATAATGCCTTTGGAGATGATTTATATATGTTTGAAGAACGACCTGCTGGTGATCGTTCAGATATTAATAGTTTTGGAAATAGTAAAAAGGTTATTTCTTATCGCAAATTAATACCCAAATTAACGAAGGATTCTGATAGCCGAGTTGATCAAAAATGGGTGGTAAAATCAAGAGTATTTGATCAATTTATTCACGACTGGGATCGACATGATGACCAGTGGCGTTGGGCCAGTTTTAAACAAGAAGATGGTACGACTCTTTATCGTCCCATTCCGCGTGATCGTGATCAATCTTTCTATGCAAGTCGTGGATTGTTTCCGTGGGTGATGGGACGAAATTTTGCACTTCGGCAAACGAAGACCTTTAGGAGTAGTATCAAGGACGTAATAGGGCAAAGTTTTAATTCTAAATGGTTTGATCGTTATTTTATGAATGAATTAAGTCGAGAGGATTGGCTGGATGCGGCTAGGATGCACCAAGAAAATTTGACAGACGAAGTGATCGAAGCAGCGGTCGCGCAATGGCCTGAATCAATCCAAAAGGTGAATGGTGAAGAAGTCATTAATAATCTTAAGAATCGTCGAAATGAACTTCACCAGTACGCTGAAAAGCTATATGAATATCAAGCTAGAATGGTGGATGTGAGAGGAACAGATAAGCGAGAATTATTTGAGGTAGAACGACGTGAAAACGGAATCACAGAAGTTAAGGTTTTTAGTGTCAATAAAAAACGAGAGAAAAAATCAGAAATCTATCACCGGATTTTTTATCAAAAAGAGACTAAAGAAATTCGTCTATATGGTTTAGGGAATGATGATGAATTTATTATTAGAGGAAGTTCAAAAAAAGGATTGTTGATCAGAATAATTGGAGGAGCAGGAATGGATCGAGTGGTAGATGAATCTAAGGTGAATGGGTTGCGAAAAAAGAATTGGATTTATGATCAGCCCGATGGAATCGTAATAGAAGGAGGAAAGGAAACCAAGGATGTGACGGAAAATACGTTGACTGTTAATAAATATGATCGTCAATTATTTACCCATAATCATTATATTCCATTGCCTTCTTTTGGGAGTAATGTGGATGATGGTTTTTTTGTGGGATTAGGTTTTAGTTTTTGGCGATATCGTTTCCGGGAAAATCCATATGCAAGTAAACAAACCATTCTTTTCAATCGAGCAACAAAGTCGAATTCTTTTAATCTTAAGTACACCGCAGACTTTGTTGATTTTTTTGGAAAATTAAATTTTCTTCCGACTGTTTTAATCGAGCAACCGATCCATTTTAATTTCTTTGGATTAGGAAATGAAACTCGTCCACCACTTGAACGGACGAATTTTAATCAGGTAAGATTAGAGCGTGTTCGAGTAGCCCCATTATTGGGAGAAGCTTGGCGAGATCAAATTTATAAATTTAATTTTGGACCATTTTACGAAAGAGTTAGAACGGTTAGGCAAGCCA
>JALZUU010000163.1 GCA_023300665.1 Saprospiraceae bacterium
ATAAATGCTTGATAATGTGGGCGATGCTCATTTTTCTTTCCGTAGCCGTAGCTACATAAAGAAAAATAGCAGAAGATCCAGATTATCAATGATTTGTCCTTAGCCATTGTGCCTGCCTGCTAGAGGCACGAAGGCAGGCTTCATTTTTAAACAGCTTCACTATTTGATCTTATATACGTGAATAATTCCAGATCCTCCTTTTCCTTCATTGGCAATAAAAAGGGTGCCGTCTGATGCAAAAGCAATGCCCTCTGGTTGGCGGTGAATTTTCTTATTTAGTTTAGCCAAATATTGAATTTCTCCTGCTTCATTAAGAATTAAAAGCATTTTTTTGGAAGAAGATAATATATAGACTTCATTGGTCTTAGGATGAATTGCAACACCAGATGGGTTGAACTTAAAAGCATTTTTCGAATTAAAGTAAGATTGAAAACTTTGAAATTCAGTATGATCACTTGCCTCTTTTAAAAATCGTTGTACCTTCTTTAAAGTGATTTTATAAAATGATTTTTCAATTAGCTTTCTTGTTTGCAGATCAAATCGATAGATAGATTTACGGTTTTCTGCCTCTTCTGTTGTTTCTCCCATGGTTGGAATTCCTTTACAGGCAACGAGTAAACTATTTGATGAAGGCTGATAACATAATCCTTCTACATCATTTCTATTCTTAAGATCTGTTTTATAACTTGAAACTTTTTGATTTTTCTTGCCTAGGTTGTCAATTTCATAAATTGTTCCGTTACTTTTGGTAACAAAAATGGTATTTTGGTACATAGTAATTCCTTCATAATCTCCGTTTTTGCCAAAGTCAAACTCCTCTACTACTGCTCCTGTTGCAATATCTATTTTAAAAATTTTCCCTTTTTCGTCTTGAATAGAATAGAGAAATTTATTATCTGGAGCCATACATAAACCAGAAATTTCTTCCAATTTACTAGGCATTTTAAAAGATTGATTAGGCGCTTTTAATTGATACGGAAAATCATAGTGTGATGAATTGACGGCTATTGCTACTGGTGCAGTTAGACTATCAATAACAGGTATCGCTGTTGTGTTTGCAGAGAAATTATTGGAAGCATCAAGGCTTTTTTCAGCACATCCAAAGAGTGTTGAAAGAGAGATAATAAAAAAGGTCAGTAATTTCATGGGTTGAAGTTGATAATTAATTGTTTGAGTTTTAGACAAATTTCTTGCTGACCAACCAGCTAAATAGGATAATCCCTACTTTAGAATTCTTTTTTGCATAAAAAAACTTCACTATTACGAGAATTACTATAGCAGATGATCGATACGCTTTTTGAAAATAAATTTAGGGGTTTTGGAATAAAGGGTTTTGTATAACTCTAACGCACGTATTTGAGCAGTCTTATGATTTGGAGCCAATTTATTTAACTCAAAATAAAGATCTGCCTGTTTTTCCTCGTCTTTATTAGTTTTTAATAGTTCTTCTAATAAACGAATTCCTGCCTCGGATGTTCCTTGATAATGTAAAATTTGAGCTTGTAATAACTGTGCGTGAAAAGATAGATTAGGGTTTCCAAGCGAATCTGCAATTTCAAGTGCTTCGTTCACTAGCTTGGGAGCTTCCTGAGCATTCTGCATATCGAGTAGCGTTTGTGCTTTTTCCAGTAAGCTAGAAGATAGAATGAGTTGGTTTTTTATTTTTCTAGAAATACGAATGGCTTCTTCGTAATGAGTGATAGAAGCTTCGTAATTTTCTTTTAAGTAATAAATATCACCAAGATTATTAACTGCTTTAGCAATACCTTTTTGATATCCTAATTCCTCACACAAAGCACTGCAATGATTAAGATATTCAACGGCAAGATCAAATTCTCCCTCGATACTTCGCAGTTCGCCAATCAGGCCTAGCGCAATCGCGATTCCTTGTTTATCACCGAGTTGTTCACAAAGTTCTAGATCCTGTATAAAATGATCCGATGCTTTTTGATAATCTCCTTGTTGTTGGTATACGCTGCCAATACATCCGATGGCAATGGAAGTCAATAGTTTATTACCTAATTCTTGGCTTAACTCTAGCCCTTTCTTGTACCAAGATAAAGCATTTTTAAAGTCTCCTTTTTCAAAATAGACAATTCCAAGATTAACAGATAAGGTAGCCATGCCTCGACGATCTCCATTTTTCTCACTTTTTTTCAATTGTCTTTTTTGCTCAGAAATACCTTCGTCATAGTTACCTAGATTCATATAGGTAAGACCAAGGTTGGCAACAATTTGCGCATTGGCAGTGTGATAAGAAAGCGATTCTGATCCGACAATAGTCTGTTTGAAGTATTCAATAGCTTCTTTATAACTTCCTTGACGAAAATATAAATTACCGAGATTTCCAGTAACTCGGACAATTCCGATTTGATCCTTTTTTTCAGAAAAGAAGGCCAGTGCTTTGTCAAAATGCGTTCGTGCTTTTTGATAGTTTCCTTTTAAAAGCAATAAGTGACCTAGTTTTGTATGCGCTCTACCTTTGATGAGCGTATCATCTGTTTTGAGGGCAATTTTTAACCCTTTTTTATAAATATCCTCTCCAGTATCCCATTGTCCGATTAACTCTAGTACCCCGCCTTTGCTTAATAAAATCGGAGCAATTTTTTCTGTTTCCTTTTTTGAGTTTAACCTATCTAAAAGACGGTCATAGTATTTTAAAGCTTGTGCATTTTGAAAATTACTTTTAGCAAAACTTGCAGTCTTTTCAAGATATAAATTTGTTTTAGCTGATACCTCTGCTTGTTCGTAATGAAAGGCTAGGTCGATATATTTTTGAGATAAATCATCTTTATATATTGTCTCAATAGATTCTGCAATAGTTAGGTGTAGCTTTCTAAGTTGTGTCCGTAATTGCATTTCATAAACTGCTTCCCGTAACAAAGCATGCCGAAATATATATTTAATCTCATTCATCGCCTGCCAAATTTGCCCTTTTTCAGCGGCACTTATCTGCTCTGTGATAGTAGTAGGAGAATTAAAGTTAAAATCCTTATGATTTTTTAGTACGGCCGAAAGAATAGGGACTTCAAATTCTCGACCAATAACAGCCGCAGTTTTAACGGTAGCTTTTACTAAGTCAGAAAGTCGATCTACTCGGGCCATCAGGATAGCATTGATTGAATCAGATACGACTCCGTGATTTTCTTTTAAGTTCCAAAGTCCGGCTTCTTGGACTAAAAGATTTTCTTCCAAATAGTAAGCAATCACTTGCTCAAAATAGAATGGATTTCCGTCTGTAAGTTGGTGAATGGCAAGGTCAAATTCAGGATGAGTTGCTCCATCTAATTTTTGTTCTAATACTTTTTTGATCGCCTTAATAGAAAGATTTTTAAGGTTGGTTTGATCTAAGCGAATAAAATTTTCGTTTAGTACTTCCTTTGGAATCAAAAACTTTTTAGTCCCATCATCTTCATAACGAGAAGTGACGACTAGTGCAATTGGAAATCCAGCAATTGCTTTAGAAAATGAATTTAGAAATTCCTGTGAACTATCATCATACCAGTGACCATCTTCTAGTTCTATCACTAGTGGACGACTAATAGATAGTGCTAAAAAAAAGCTGGATAGCGAACTATTAATATTCTGATAACGCCCCTTAGCATCGAGTTGACTCCAAAGAGAATTTTCATATAAAATGCCTATTTGAGCGGCAAGGACAGACTTGGTTCGTATTAATTCCTTGCGAACTGTTTCGGCTTGCCCATGATTAGAGGTAGTTAAGTCTTCCTCTAGTAAGTTGAAATTTTCTTCAAATTTTTCGAGGTTAAGTCGGTGATTGTCACTAGATGCTTGATCAAAAAAAATGCTCAATGCACTGATAAAAGGATTAAAAGGCTTTTGTAGAATTTGATCTGCTGGGCAAACAATCCAAGTAAGATCTTTTTTCTTTTTTAATTTTTTCCGTAATTCGAAAGTAAGGCGACTTTTTCCTGATCCAGCTTCTCCAAAAATATATGATAGTGAATTGTATGTTCCCGTCAGAGTAGGTGTGATAAATTCAACAAGTTTATTTAAGGTCTTTTTTCGACCTTTCATGGCGCCTTTATAGCCGCTTTTGATCAATACTTTTCGACCTTGAAAAATATAGGTTGGAATATTAGAGGCGACTCCTTTATATTGGATATCTCCCTTGTGAATAAACTTATATTGCTTGGTTTTTCGTATTTCATTATCAACTAAAATCTCTCCCCATTCAGCTTTAACCATTAGACGGGCAGCGATATTAACACGGTTTCCAACAGCAGCATATTGGCAACGTTCTGTACCACCGATGATTCCTGTAAATGCTAAACCAGTCGTAATACCCATTTTTACTTTAACAGATATCTGATTTGAAAAAGCTTCAACACCTTCTTGTATCGCTAGCGCTAATTCTAAAACTCTTTCTGTATTGTTTTCGAATGAAATCGGTGCTCCAAAAAAGCCAAGCATTACGCCTCCTTTGTCACCAAAATCTATTTCTTTAAAATACCCAGAAAAAGTATTGAATTGGTTCAATACCAGCGTAGTAAATTTATTAAAGTCTTTGTGTTCAGTGATCCCTTCAAAAGCAATAAAAATAGTGGTAACTCGACGGAACTCTCCTGCTCCATTAAATCGGACAATTGATTTTGGTAAAAAATTACGAAGTGCCTTTCCAGAAATAGAAGGAATTTGAAAACTAGTAGAAGTTTGTTTATGCTTGACAGTCGTAGATAGTAATTTTTTATAACCATCCTCTAAGTCTTCAAACTGATAATTTTCGTGTGAAAATGTTTCCAGTATATGCTGATCTAAAATAATCTCTTGTCCAGAGGCATGGTGTTCAGCAGAGGCAGAATTATCGATTCCAGGTCCACGGAAATAAAAAGCGTTTAATTGATCGCCAACCACGCCCCATTGAACTTCTCCAAAAGAAATCCCAATTTTAATTCCAATTTCAAAATCACCAAAACGTGTTTTTTTGATACCTTCTTGAACAAAAAGGGCACGTAGCCGACAAGCGGTTTGAATAATTTCAATAGGATCTTTTGTATCTTCAAAAATACCTGTAAATGCATCTCCAGCAAAATAGGGAATGAATCCTTTATTTTCGTAAACCACTCGTACGAGTGGTTCAAAAATATTATTTAAACTAGTAGACAATTCCTCTGCACCCTCATTGCCTTCTTTCATGAGTGTCTCTGTCAAAGGCGTAAAGCCAGAAAGATCTATGAAAATAGTATAAGCATTAAAACGACCGCAGGTACGGTTGCCTAAAAATTGCTCTTGAATAAAATAAGGGATAAGTTGTTTTACGGGCACGATGATACTCAATATATGGTTACTTATTCACGAATTTACACTTTAAATAATAACTTTCAACTACTCTGACTGATTGATCTTGAGAAATTATTAAAAATAATACAGGACAAAGACAAAATACGAGGTAGTCATCACCCAGATTATTAATTTTTTATGATTAAATTTTAATTATTAGTAGTTTTGATTCTTGCTGTATTATAAAGGCATAAAGAGTTCATTCTGAACCCTTTTCACCGACAATTACCTATTTTTATTATGATGAATGAGACTTCCACAATGGTAACCAATAATACGGGTTATCAAACTCCACCAAACGATATTGCTACCTTGGTTAATGCTGCCCCGACACCTGGAGCAAGTTTAAGTCCATCGGGAGAATGGATGCTTTTGTTGGAAAAACCGAATTTACCTTCTATCGAAGAGGTAGCACAACCTGAATTAAGGCTGGCAGGGATTCGGATAAATCCTCGAACGAATGGTTCTAGTCGTCCTTTTTATTATAATGGATTTAAAATAAAATCATTAAAAGATTTTAAAGAGAAAAAAGTAAATGGATTACCTTCTATTCCTAAAATCGAAAATGTTAGTTGGTCTCCTCAAGGAGATAAGATTGCTTTTACTAATACCGTTACGACAGGCCTAGAACTTTGGTTAATTGATTTAGCGAAAGCGACTGCTCAAAAAATTACATCAGCTATTATTAATGATGCGATCTCTGGATTACCTTACCGATGGTTTTCTGATGGTAAAACGATTTTGTTTAAAGCAATTGTTGATGATCGAGGAGATGCACCCATCGCTAAAATGGTTCCTTCAGGACCTGTCATTCAAGAAAACAAAACCAGTGTAGCACCCGTTCGTACTTACCAAGATTTACTGAAAAATAAACATGATGAAGCGCTTTTTACCTACTATACTAAGGCTCAACTTAAAACAGTCCACCTTGAAACAGGTCAACAAGCTAATTTTGGATCACCTGGTATAATCAGTAATTTACAGACAAGCCCTGATGCAAATTATGTTTTAGTTACTACCATCCAAATGCCTTTTTCCTATCTTGTTCCTTATGGAAGATTTGCTATAAAAGTAGACTTGGTCAACAGAAGGGGACAAATGGTAAAAACAGTAGCATCTATTCCTTCTTCAGAAGATATTCCCAAAGGATTTGGTGCAGTTCGTAAAGGTCCTCGATCTTTTGGTTGGCGAGCAGATTTACCGGCTACGCTCATTTGGGTAGAAGCACAAGACCAAGGGGATCCAAAAGTGGAGGCAGATATTCGAGATCAGATGTATGCTTTCTCTGCTCCATTTACAGAAACTGCCAAACCATTAATACAGTTTCGTCTTCGATATGGAGGAGTAGAATGGGGAAATGGAGATCTCTCAATTTGTTATGAATGGTGGTGGAATAACCGACAATTAATTACTAGCCGTTGGCAACCAGATCACCCTCAAAAAGGTAAGGCGCTTTTGTCAGATCGTAGCTGGGAAGATTCGTATAACGATCCAGGTGATTTTGTAACAGAAAGAAACACTTATGGAAGAAGCGTTTTGGTCGAAAAAAATGGAAAACTCTATCTAACGGGTAAAGGCGCATCTACCGAAGGTAACCGACCATTTGTTGATACATTTGAGTTGGAGACCAAAGAGACCACGCGTTTATGGCGTTCAAAAGCACCTTTCTATGAACGGCCTGTTTCTATAAAATGGATTTCAGAAAATATCCTTTTAACAGTCCGAGAATCGAAGGATGAACCACCGAATTATTTTTTCAGAAATTTAGAAAATGAAAAACTGACTCAAATTACTGATTTTGAAAACCC
>JALZUU010000164.1 GCA_023300665.1 Saprospiraceae bacterium
TTCTCTAATGATTTTTAACGTGTACTTCCTCTTCATTTTTAGTAAATTTGCATAAATTTTCGGAACCTTCCCTTTAAACACCATGTTTAAGAGAACAGAACGGGTTTAAATTTTTTAAGAACTTCAACATATAATTCTAAAATAATGAGTAAGCACGGAAGGGTTTTAGTGGCCATGAGTGGTGGAATCGATAGTACGGTAACGGCTATGATGCTCCACGAACAAGGATATGAAGTGGTTGGTATTACCATGAAGACCTGGGATTACGCCAATTCTGGCTCTTCTAAGAAGGAGACAGGTTGTTGTAGCCTAGACTCCATCAACGATGCACGTCAAGCAGCCGTTGATATGAATTTTCATCATTTTATCGTCGATATTCGAGAAGAATTTGGAGATTATGTGATCGACAATTTTGTGGATGAATATATCGCTGGACGTACACCAAATCCATGTGTGCTCTGTAATACCCATATTAAGTGGAGTGCTTTATTAAAGCGAGCCGATTCTTTAGATTGTGAATTTATCGCGACGGGGCATTATGCTAAGATCAAGGAGGCCAATGGTCGGAAGTTTATTAGCAAGGGAAAGGATGAGCGAAAGGACCAATCCTATGTATTATGGGGCTTGAGCCAAGAATGTTTGGGTCGAAGTCGGTTTCCGCTAGGGCCTTATAGCAAGCCAGAAGTTCGTCAAATGGCGAAGGATTTTGGGTATGAAGAATTGTCTAAGAAAGGGGAGAGCTACGAAATTTGCTTTGTTCCAGATAATAATTACCGAAACTTTCTAAAGCATCGAGTTGATGGGTTAGCGGAGCGGGTTGCTGGCGGTAATTTTATTGGGGTAGACGGTAAGGTTTTAGGAACGCACGAAGGATATCCATTTTATACGATTGGACAACGGAAGGGCCTTGGTGTTGCTTTTGGAGAACCGATGTATGTGACAGAAATCCAAGCTGAAACCAATACGGTGGTATTAGGGCAGGTAAAAGACCTTTTAAGGAATGGAATGCAGGTCGGTAAGACCAATATAATGAAGTATGATCGAATTCCTGATGGAATGGAAGCGGTAACGCAAATCCGATATAATTCTCCCGGTACGCTAAGTAATATCTTTCAAAATAAAGATGGGAATATCGACGTTGAATTTTTAGCAAACGTAACAGGCGTAGCACCTGGACAATCTGCGGTTTTCTACGAGGGAGATGATGTATTAGGAGGAGGCATTATTTTTGGAAGTAGTATTAAGTAAGTAGCCTTAAATATAAAGGGTTTGTATTAGTAAAATCCTTCTAAAGTAATAACCATCGTAATATTTATCTTATTCCTGCGTTACTGATTTGGTTGTTAAAAAACCAAAAAACCTTCTCAAAAACACAATTGAATTACCTTGATTATGAATATCAAATCCCTTGCTTTTTTCTTATTTGGCCTTGTATTGCTGATAGGAATGGCTTGTAGTAATAGCCAGACTCTCTTAGATATTGAGCCAGATACCAGCCAAGAATATTTTCCATTGGAAATCGGTAAGTTTTTAGTTTATACGGTAGATTCTGTTTTTTACCGAGAAAATGATCCTGCGGATACCGTACGTATCATGGTGAGAGAAGAAATCACAGATACTTTGCGAGACAATGAAGGAGATCTTCTTTATCGAGTAGCGCGATCTGAGCGTCCGGATGCTACCGAGCCATGGGAGATTACCCAAATTTTAGCCGTTAAAAGAACCAATACCCAAGCAGAACGAATTGAAAATAATCAGCGATTTATTACCCTTACTTTTCCTTTTCAAAGAAATGAAAGTTGGAATGGGATCGGGTTTAACTCTGACTCTTTACTCGTGACAGTACGTGGAGAAGTGCTCGAAATATTTAAAGATTGGGAAAGTCAGTTTGATGAAATTTTTGTTCCTCAAGCATTCAATACCTTTATTTTTGATTCTACGGTTTCGGTTTTTCATGCCAATAGTAATAACTTTATTGAGCGTCGATTTAATAGAGAAGTCTATGCTAAAGGAGTCGGATTGGTTATCAAAGAAATGCAGATTTTAGATTCACAATTAAGTAATGGAGAGCGCGTATGGCCGGATGATGCCGAGAAAGGATTTACGCTCCGACAAACCCTTATCGAACACAACTAAAGGACTTTGAAAGACAATATACAAGTTGGATATACTCGTAAACCTTTTGGTGTAAACGGACAGCTAAAATTACAAATCGAACCTACTTATTTAGAGGATGTTCTTAAGTCGGATGTCTTATTTTTGGAGATTGGTGGTCAACAGGTGCCTTATTTTATTGATAATTTTCAGGAAGTTGGAGATTTGGTGGTCCACTTCGAAGATGTCGAAAGTCGAGAGCAAGCCGCTAAGATCGTTTCTCGTCCTGTATTCCTTCGCCCATCCGATATTATTCCACTCGAAGAAAAAGAGATTCCCTTAGAAAAGATTGAACCACATCTAAAGTATTTGCATTACCATATCGAAGAAGTAGAACTTGGTAAGATTGGACCCATCGTCCGAATTGAAATCTTTCCTCAGCAAGAAATGGCTTTTGTTGAATACGAAGGACGAGAGGTGATGATTCCATTGCATCCGTCGTTTATAGTTGGTGAAGATAAAGAGGAGCGGGTGTTGAGGTTGGCGTTGCCGGAAGGGATGTTCGGATAACTGACCGATCCCGACGATGGAGGGCGACGCATGACAATGCGGCGAGGGAAGGCACCGCGTAAGCAGACGGGATGGCTTTTTCGGATGTGTAGATATGCAGCTTTTTTGAATTGTAGAATAAGGGAGCAATCGGATGATTGGAGAATGTTTCCTAAAGTGTGTCTGAGCGCTGGCTATCTATTAAGATCAGGCGAGGAATTGGCAAGAGACCCACTTAATTGAACGCCCTCTATAATTGTGAAAAAAGCATATTATTTTCATTCATTAGTTATACAATTAAAGCACCTTTACCATTTTACCATCTTCTGTACTCGCTCAAAATTCCCATACTGGGCCTTTATCAAATACAAGCCTGTCGTTAAATTTCCTAGATCAAGATCCATCATTTCGAGGTTATTCGAAACAGCCACTTCCTTTATCAATCGACCGTTGATATCTAGCACTTGCAAATTAGTAGGCGTCTCATTTTTAAAATAAATGGAGGCAATTTCTTGAACTGGATTTGGTTGGATTTCGAAATTTGTTAATTCGGAAGCTAGCGTGTTATCTGTGTCTAATAAGATTGGATCGGGCGTAATGACGCCTGTGGTGTCACCATCTTTGATGTAGCCAATAAGTCTAGTTTCGAAGCCACTATCTATCACTTCAGCTGCCTCAAATACTTTTCCTAACCCAGTGGTATATACAAAATAGAATTCATCAAAGCATCTTTCTTGTACAATTGTATCTGACCCCAAAATGTGAAGATAAGTTGGTTCTATTTCTTGATTTAAATCAAAGGTGAGTTGCCCTGTTCCTAAATTAATTCTTTGATCTAGTTCGTTTTTATGAAGATAGAGTGGACGGACCATAAATTTATCATCTCCATCTAAGCATCCAAAAAACGATTCTTCTGTAAAAACAAATTGATTGTTATAGTTTGTCATAAATGGAAAGTTTCCATTTATATTGATGGTTAACTCAATAGTGTTTTCTGATTGAAAGTATTCAGTGTTGTTAATGATAGGATCTTCTAAGGTATCGCTTTGTATTGAGTGAACCGTATAGATAATTTCTGTGACGGTTTCTACTTTATCTAAAATGGTTCGTTTATTAACGCCTCGTCTAATATTTGCAAAAGAAAAAGATCGATTTCTATATTGAAAAACATCTCCCACCTCAAAGTCATGATATTCCATCCAAGTAGGAACCGTTTCGCCCAATTCACGGGTTTGTATTCCGGTCAAAGCATAATGTTTATCCTGATAATTAAAATCTATTAAACCAAAATTTTTGGACAGCTTAATCGTGTCGTTGGTAGACAATAGAATGAATTTACAAGAATCCGTTTGATCAAAGAGCGTTGTTTCTTCTATTTGAATAACGGTAGCAGAAACATTATTCGCAACATCAAAAATCCAAGTATCATCCAAGTCCGCGTATGGATTTATTTGAAAATTAGTATTGCCAGAA
>JALZUU010000165.1 GCA_023300665.1 Saprospiraceae bacterium
TGACTTCGTTTTAAATGCTGGAATTTACAAAGGTGATATTCTAGTTGCCGGAAAAAATTTTGGCTGTGGAAGTAGTAGAGAACACGCCGCTTGGGCCATCAATGATTATGGTTTTAAAGTAGTGATTTCTAGCTTTTTTGCAGATATTTTTAAAAACAATGCACTTAATAACCAAATACTTCCACTAAAAGTAAGTGACGAAGTGCTTGATCAAATTTTTAAAGGGGTTGAAAAAAATCCATCTTTAGGAGTAACCGTCGATATTCCAAATCAAACGTTAAGTATTCCTGAAATAGGTGTAAATGAAAAATTTGAGATTGGAATGTATAAAAAACGTTGTTTAATTAACAATTATGATGACATCGATTATATCCTTTCATTAACCAAGGAAGTTGAGGAATTTGAAAAAGGAAGGGTTGTTTGTTGAATTGTTGAGTTTGCTCTAAAAAGTGTTTTTCTCGCAGAGTTCGCAGGACCCCGTCCCGTACTTGCTTCGGGAGACGCAGATTTGTCCCGGACTTGCTTCGGGAGACCTTCTTACGTGTATATCTTTTAGCGTGAATAATTTAAATACATCATAGGTCTTTTGATTTTAGGCTTTTTAGACTAGGCTCATTGTTGAATAATTAAAAAATAAATCCGAGAGGAAAAAAATAAAAAATGAAAGAATTTAATATTTGTGTGTTGGCAGGAGATGGGATTGGAAAAGAAGTAACGGATTGGGGTGTTCAGGCGTTAGAAGCGGCTGGAAAACATCATGAGTTGGCTTTTAATTTTCACCATGAGTTAATGGGTCACTCAGCTATTCAAGCTACAGGTAATCCATTGCCAGAGGTGACCCTTGATCGGTGTAAATCATCTGATGCCGTTTTATTAGGTGCTATTGGAGACCCACATTATGATCTTAATCCACACTTAAAAGTTCGTCCAGAGCAAGGATTATTGGCTCTCAGAAAAGGGCTTGGTTTATATGCGAATATTCGTCCTATTTTATTATTTGATGAATTACTAGCTGCCTCTTCATTGAAGCGAGAAATTATCCAAGGAACAGATATTTTATTTTTCCGTGAGTTAACAGGTGGTATTTATTTTGGTCAACCACGCGGTCGTAAGGAAAATGGAACCGTTGCCTTTGACACTAAAATTTACGCACAATACGAAGTTGAAAGAATTGCCAGAATGGCTTTTGAAGCAGCCCAAACTAGAAAGAAAATTTTGCATTCGGTAGACAAGGCCAATGTATTAGAATCATCTAGACTTTGGAGAGAGGTCGTCCAAAAACTGTCACCTGAATATCCAGATGTGGAAGTCATACATTTATTTGTTGACAACGCAGCCATGCAATTAATCAAGGATCCAAAACAGTTTGATGTAGTCGTAACTGGAAATATGTTTGGGGATATTTTGACAGATGAAGCTTCGCAAATTGCTGGTTCCCTTGGAATGTTGCCTTCGGCGTCAATCGGAAATGAAGTAGGATTATTTGAACCTATTCATGGCTCAGCACCAGACATTGCAGGACAAAACTTAGCCAATCCCTTAGCGACGATTCTTTCCACTGCACTGATGTGTAATAGAAGTTTAGATGCTCCAGCAGCAGGTCAATTGATTGTTAATGCAGTAGATAAGGTTTTAAAAGAAGGATATCGTACCAGAGATATTATGGATGAAAATACAGATTCAGCCAAGGTGCTTGGTACTCGTGAAATGGGACAACAAGTACTCGATACGATTCATACCCTAGCAGAAAAAAAAGTATTGGTTTAATAATTTAAAAATTGATTAAACCCAAAAACCATAACACACAAGATTTTTAAAAAATTTATGATGAGCGATAAGATTTATATTTTTGATACCACTCTGCGTGACGGAGAGCAAGTACCAGGTTGTCAATTAGACACCCATGAAAAAGTAGTCATTGCTAAGGAGTTAGAATTACTGGGCGTGGATGTGATTGAAGCTGGATTTCCAATTTCTAGTCCAGAAGATTTTAAATCAGTGGTAGAAATATCAAAGGCGGTTAATGATCCAATTATTTGTGCACTAACAAGAGCGGTCATGTCAGATATTGATTGTGCTGCAGAGTCATTAAAGTATGCAAAAAGAAAAAGAATCCATACTGGGATTGGTGCTTCTGATTTTCATATCAAACATAAATTCAATAGCACTCGAGAAAAAATAATTGAACGAGGAGTTGCTGCGGTGAAGTATGCAAAAAAGTTTGTAGAAGATGTAGAATTCTATGCAGAAGATGCAGGTCGAGCAGACAATGCTTTCCTTGCACAGATGGTGGAAGCAATGATTGGAGCGGGTGCAACAGTGATCAACATTCCAGATACGACTGGTTATTGTCTACCACAGGCTTATGGTGAAAAGATAAAATATTTGATGAATCATGTTTCTAATATTGATCGTGCTATTTTAAGTTGTCATTGTCATAATGATTTAGGAATGGCCACTGCAAATACTATTGCAGGCGTACAAAACGGAGCACGTCAAGTAGAAGTAACCATCAACGGAATCGGAGAACGTGCCGGAAATACTTCTCTAGAAGAAGTAGCGATGATTTTAAAAACACATCAAGGTCTCCCCTATCATACAGATATTAACACTCGGAAAATTCACTATATGAGTACGTTGGTATCCAAGATGATGCGGATGCCTGTTCAACCTAACAAAGCAATTGTAGGGCGAAATGCTTTTGCACATTC
>JALZUU010000166.1 GCA_023300665.1 Saprospiraceae bacterium
AATTTAATCAATACACAACCTATTTTAATCACCTGCGCTCGCCCAATATGAATACAAAATTACCCCAGCCTCTATTTTATATCCTTTTTTTGCTCATCCTAGCCGCAGGAGATCTAACCGCGCAACTCTCAGGGCTCATTACCAGCAATACCAATGAACCACTTCCATTTGCGAGTATCTATGTACAAGGAACGACCAAGGGAACGACTTCCAATGTGGATGGAAAATATTACTTTGAGTTAGCTCCAGGTAACTACAAAATCGTTTGTCAATATGTAGGGTATGAACAAAAGGTGTTTGAGGTGACGATGGCCGATCAACCTCAAGTCCTCAATATCACTTTGGGTAAAGAATCCGTTCAGTTGACGGAAGTTGTGATTAGGGCAAATGCGGAAGATCCTGCATATCCCATTATTCGAAAAGCAATTGCAAAAAGGAAGTATTATAAAGAACTTGTTCAATCCTTTGAATGTGATGTTTATATCAAAGGAAATCAACGTTTACTAAAAGCTCCTGAAAAAATACTTGGTCAAGAAATTGGAGATATGGGTGGGACACTTGATTCTACCGGACAAGGAATTATCTATCTGTCAGAATCTCAAGCGAAACTTTCTCGAGCGCAACCAGATAGGGTAAAGGAAGAAATGCATTCTTCTAAAGTCAGTGGAAATGATAATGGTTTTGGTTTTAATAGGGCTTCCTTAATGGATTTTGATTTTTATAATAACCATGTAAATATTGAACGGGAACTCCTTTCTCCAATTGCCAATACAGCATTACAATATTATCGATATAAATTGATGGGTACTTTTTTTGATGAAAATGGGTATGAGATTAATAAAATCCAAGTACTTAAAAAACGAGAATCCGATCCAGTCGTTTCTGGTTTTATCTATATTGTCGAAGACCTTTGGAATATTCATAGTACAGAACTTTATGTAACAGGCAAAGCGATTAAACAATCAGCCCTCGACACGCTGGTAATCACTCAAGTACATGTACCAGTGGAAGATCCAGATAAATGGATGTTACTTTCTCAATCCTTGGATTTTAAATTTGGATTTCTTGGTTTTGAGGCAGAAGGAAACTTTACGGGAGTTTTTTCCAATTATGAATTGAATACCACTTTTCCTGATAAATTTTTCTCACAAGAGATATTTAAAGTAGAAGAAGGAGCCAATGAAAAAACACAGGTCTATTGGGATTCTATTCGCCCCATTCCTTTGACCGTCGAGGAAGGATTGGATTATGTAAAAAAAGATAGCCTCCAAAGAATTTGGGAATCAAAACCTTTCTTAGACTCTCTGGATCGAAAAAATAATAAGTTCAAAGTTTGGGATGTGCTTTTGGGATATACTTGGCGAAATAGTTTTGAAAAAAAATCTTTCTCTTTTCAGTCTCCGCTTTCTACTATTTTATTTAATCCAGTTCAAGGGTATTATGTGAATCTCAATATGAGTTATAATAAAACCTTTGATAAATATGATACCCGTCGTTTAAAACTTGGCGGTTTTCTTCAGTATGGTTTTAGTGATGAAAAACTAAGAGGAGAAGGAGAAATCGTTTATAATTTTAATCAAACAAAATTTACTAGACTAAGAATTATTGGTGGGAGCGCCACTCGACAGTTCAACGGCGGAAACCCAGTTAATCGGGAATTTAATTCTTTCACCTCCTCTTTCCAACATAGAAATTATCTCCATCTTTATCAACGAGAATTTGGTAAAATTAAACTCCGGCATGAGTTATTCAATGGTCTTTTGTTTGATGGTGGATTTGAATATGAGAATCGAACTTACCTAAATAACACCTCAGAATCAAGTATTTTTAAGCGTGATGATTTTTTTGAACCCAATAATGCCATCCTTGTTCGTGAAGGAGTTCCTAGCCCAGAACAACATCAGGCTTTTATTTTTAACGCTAGTTTCCGAGTTAGAATTAAGCAGAAATATCTTACCTACCCACAAAGGAAGTTTATTGTAGGTTCTGATAAGCCGGATGTTTGGATTCATTATCGACGAGGAATAAAAGCATTTGGTAGTGACGTAGATTTTGATCAATTATGGATCAATTACTGGGATGAAATTACCTTTGGTCTAGTTGGACGTACGGCTTTTAATCTCGAAGCTGGAACTTTTCTTCGAAAAAACAACCTTCGTTTTATCGATTGGCAGCATTTTTCAGGGAATCAGTTTCTGGTTGTTAATTCTAGTAAATACCTACAAACTTTTTTGCTTTTACCATATTATGAACGCAGTGTAGATGGTGCTTGGACGCAAATGCATTTTCGTCATAATTTTGATGGATATCTGCTTGATAAAGTTCCGCTTCTTCGTAAGCTAGGCTGGAAAACGGTGGTTGGTGCAGCCTTTCTCTATACTGGTTCTCAAAAAGAATACTTTGAATTTAATGTCGGACTAGATAATCTTGGTTTTAAAGCCTTTAGACTCTTACGGCTTGATTTGGTATTTTCCTATGATCAATGGAAACACCGTCGAACAGGATTCATTATCGGCATTGGTTTTTAAAATCAAAGGATGCATTTAAAATCGATTTTTAAGTGCATCCTTTTTGATTCATCAATAATTGGTCCTTCTCCTAGTTTACAAATGGGCGAATAAATCAATCTGCGTATCTAAAAACCAATCGATCAGTCCCAACTTTTTCCACAATATCAATCCTTCCGCCAATATTTGGAGCAGAAATCCCATCACCGAGGACTTGATCTGTTTCAAATATTCTAGCTTCATCCCAAAATCCCGCTTCAATAAAGCTATTAAGTAATGAAGCGCCTCCTTCCACCAAAAGTGTATTGATATTGGCCTCGACCAACCGATCAAAAAGAGCAGGTAAAAATCCATCACCTTTTGGTAGTGAAAGATATTCAAGATTAGAGGAGTCTTCAGGAGTGGATTTAGGGTCATCTCCTAAAATCCAGGTAGGTATTTTTCCATCTTTTAAATGAGCAGTTTTAGGAATCTTATTAGAACGATCAGGAACAATACGTAACGGAGACTTACCAGGGAAATAACGATTATCCAATTTTGGATTGTCCGTCAAGGCAGTATTCGTTCCAACCATAATAGCACCAACTTCACTACGCCATTTATGAACCAACCTTTTTGAAATAGGGTTAGTCATCCAAATGTTTTCGCCTACTTTTCCTAAATATCCATCTTTTGAAACAGCATACTTTAAAATGATATGGGGCCGATTTTTTGTAACAAATGTCGTCCGGAAACGAACAAACCAATTACCTAAATTTTCTAATAGATCTGTTTTGGTTCGGACATTTGCATCAGATAATATTTTTAATCCTTTCCCATTAACTTCTGGTGTTTTGTCTGTTGTAGAAATTCTTAAATTTTTGACTTTTTTTCTAACAATTAAGTCAGTGCATGCTGGAGTCTTTCCATGAAAACAACACGGCTCTAGGGTTACAAACAATATACTTTCGTGGATTTTAGCTTGTTTTTCCTTAAAAACGGACTCAAAACAGTTTACTTCTGCGTGTTTGCCTCCGTATTGTTTGTGATATCCTTCCCCAATTACTAGACCATCGAATAACAATAAGCTTCCAACCATTGGATTTGGATTTACATTTTTTACGCCAAGTCTTGCCAGATCAAATGAACGCCGCATAAACAAATCTTCATTTTTCATTAGTTTTACTTTTTACTTACGGAAAAAAATTGTTTTATTTATTTTTTTGATAGAAAAAATTTCCTATATTTGACAAAATATTTACATTTTAGAGCTTAGTCTGTCATTTTTTCAGTTTGTTAAATTTTTAAGTAACTGAAACGAAGCCCCGAAATTTATTTATTTACACTATTTAAAAGAGAGATTTATACAATGTACGAAGTAAAATTAAAAAATTCAGACGAGAAGGTACTTATTGACGAAAAAGTTCACAAGTTCCTGACCACTGATAGTAAAATGAAAAAGTTGGATATTATTAACCGACTAAGAAGGCACTCAAGTGGATGTGCTGTATTTCAAAAAACAAAGCCTACCAAAGATGGTAGCTTTAAAATCGAAACCTACTATTTGCATAAGCTAGTGGCAGAAAAATTTAAAAAGTCTGACCGCACAAAAGTAAAGAATTTAGTAGGAACTGTAAACGGCAATAAATTAGATTGTCGAATTGAAAACGTTGAGTGGCGCTCTCGAAGCACTGCCAGCCGGAAACGAAAAAGTAGTAGCTCTGCAGGTTACACTGGTGTATACAAAGAGAATCACCGCTATAGAGCAGTAATTTCTAAGGACCGTAGATCTATGCATATCGGAATGTTTGCTACTGCTGAAGAAGCAGCAATGGCTTACAACAAGATTTCGCGTGAATTATATGGCGACGAAGGAAAAATTAATATTATTCGAAAAGGAGAGTAATATCCCCTTTTTTATAACAGACTAAGCTTTAAAGTCGTACAGTATTGAGTTACTGTACGACTTTTCTTTTTAAAAAATAAAGTCTGGAGTTAATATGTAAAGAAAGGGCCATAGTCCGCTGATATAATTTAAGGAATGCTTCAATATCCGAAAACCTGATTTTTACTTTTCTATGTTTTATCACTTTCATTAAATTATGTATTATTGCGCCATGAAAATTCACAATGACCTTTTATTAAGGGTAGCAAAAGGAGAAAAGACAGAAAGACCACCTGTTTGGTTGATGCGTCAGGCGGGTCGTATTCTTCCGCAATATCGACAACTGCGAGCGAGTCTCTCAGGTTTTAAGGAATTGGTTGAAACACCACATTTAGCTGCTGAAGTGACCCTTCAACCTGTGGATGAGCTTGGCGTGGACGCGGCCATCATATTTTCAGATATCTTGGTAATTCCAGAAGCGATGGGACTTCCATATGAAATGATCGAGAAAAAAGGACCTAACTTCCCCAATACCATCCAATCTAACCAAGATGTTGCTAATCTAATTCAAGGTGAAAATGCGGCAGATGAATTGGGATATGTATATAAGGCGGTAGAATTGACAGTACAGGAATTACAGGGTAAGATTCCACTAATCGGGTTTGCTGGGGCACCTTGGACTGTTTTTTCTTATATGGTTGAAGGATCAGGTAGTAAAACCTTTTCCAAAGCAAAAAAACTATTATATGCAAATCCAGTTTTAGCACATGAATTAATGGCTAAAATTACGGCTACCACGATCAGTTACCTCAAACGGAAAATTGCTGCTGGGGTAAGCATTGTCCAAGTATTTGATAGTTGGGCTGGTATACTATCGCCTGCTCAGTATGAAACCTTTGCGGTTCCTTACTTAAAGCAAATTTGTGCAGCTATTACAGAGGTTCCTGTTATTGTATTTGCCCGTGGAGCTTGGTTTGCCATGGAAGATATTAATCAACTAGATTGTCAGGTGATCGGTTTAGATTGGAACACGCCACCAGCGGTTGCTAGAGAGAAACTTGGAAAGACTAGGGTGGTACAAGGTAATTTGGACCCTTGTTTTTTATATGCGTCTGGCAAAGAGGTGGCTGAGGCAACCAATGAGATGATCCGCAGCTTTAATGGCCATCATATTGTGAATCTTGGACATGGTGTATATCCAGACACCCCACTAGAAAATGTAAAAACTTTCGTCAATACCGTAAAGGAATTTAGATATTAAAACCTCATATTCTTTCTGAATGCGGAAATCATTCTTATTTTTACGACAGAATCTAACAATATTAGCATACAGAAATACCAAAAAAAAACACTATGGGTTGGTTTAAGAGATTAAAAGATGGAATTATTACTTCTACAAAAGACAAAAAGGAAGCTCCGGACGGTCTTTGGTATAAGTGTGGGAAGTGTAAAGAAACTAGCACCCAAAAGGATGTGGTAGAAACCATCTACAAATGTCCAAAATGTAACTACCATATTCGGTTAACTTCTGCTCAATACTTTGAGATTATTTTTGATGGTAAATATGAAAAATTATTTGAAAATTTAATTTCTAAAGATATTTTAGAATTTACGGATCTGAAAACTTATCCAGATCGTTTAGTAGCTGCTAGAAAAAAGACCAACTTAACGGATGCAATGACCGTTGGATATGGTAAAGTATGTCGTAAACCACTCGTAATTGCTGCGATGGATTTCACCTTTATTGGTGGTTCTATGGGGTCTGTTATGGGTGAAAAAATTGCAAAATCCATTGATTATTGTCGAGAAAATAGAATTCCATTAATGATCATCTCAAAATCAGGTGGCGCTAGAATGATGGAATCTGCTTTTTCTTTAATGCAAATGGCAAAAACGTCCGCTAAATTATCTCAGTTAGCCAAAGAAGGGGTTCCATATTTTTCTTTTATGACCGATCCAACCACGGGTGGTGTTACCGCTTCATTTGCTATGCTAGGAGATATTAATTTCTCTGAACCTGCCGCCTTAATTGGTTTCGCAGGACCTCGAGTTATTAAGGAAACCATTATGCAAGAACTTCCAGAAGGATTCCAAACTTCTGAATTCCTACTAGACCACGGATTCCTTGACTTTATCGTCGACCGAAAAGATCTTAAAGAAAAAATTGGCGATCTATTAAGTATGTTTTAAACAACTACAATAAATGTCGGCAGGAAAGAATAAAATTAATCTTAGTGTAGATGCAGTCGTCTTTGGTTATGATAAGGAGACTGGTATTTCACTAATTTTAATTAAAAGAAAAAATCCACCTTTTCAAGGAACTTGGGCCTTACCTGGAGGTCTCGTAAAATATGAAGAATCACTAGAGACTGCCGTCCAACGAGAGCTCAAAGAAGAAACGGGTATCCAAGTTAATTATCTCGAACAATTGTACAGCTATGGCGCACCGGATCGCGATCCGCGTAATCGGGTAGTAAGCATTGCTTATTACGGCCTGATTAGACAATCTCAATACCAACTCTATGCTGATACTGATGCCACCGAAGCAAAATGGTTTAACATCAATCAGTTACCTAAATTAGCTTTTGATCATCACCAAATCGTGGATACAGCCATTCGTCGATTAAAAAATAAAACCACTTACGAACCCATTGGCTTTGAATTATTAGATCAAAAATTTCCTTTTATTCAATTGCTAACCCTATATGAAACCATCCGTGGGAAAAAATTAGATCGCCGAAATTTTAAAAAGAAATTTCTCCAACTCGGCATCTTGGAAGAGCTCCCAGAAAAGCACTCCGCTGGAAAGGGTAGACCTGGTTCTGTATATAAATTTAAAGAAAAAGCCTATTTTGAGCTCAAAGAAAAAGGAATGGTCTTCGAAGTCTAATTCCTTGGCCTACCTCTATTTATTCTTAATCTACCTTATTGAGCACCTTCATATATTTTCGAGAAATTTAGCATCCTTTTCTAAAGAACTTTCCTTAAGTAACCATCTATTTTAGAACCCGTTATAGCACAGAGATGATCTATTTTTAGTAAAATGTGTAAAAATCACACAAAATACTTGCAACAAGCACTTATTTATTTTAAATTTGTGTAAAAACGACACAAAATGAAATATTTACATTTAGACTCAACCTTCCAACCTTTCGGAAAGAGTATTGCTTTTAAAGCATTTGATTTTAATGGGGGAGAACCACATATACAGATTTCCGAAAAATTGGTGGCAGGTAGTCAAGTAATGATAACGTTACGACCTCAAAATTTTCGAGATATTGGATTGCTCTTGTTAGCAGTGGATGCGTTAAAAAGAATGGGAATCTCGCATTTAGAATTATTCATTCCCTACTTTCCAGCGGCTCGACAGGATCGGGTGATGGTTCCTGGAGAACCACTAAGCGTCAAGGTTTATGCAAATCTAATTAATGCCCAAAATTTTCATCGAGTATTAATATTTGATCCACATTCCGAAGTGACAAGTGCCTTAATTGATCGAGCGGTGGTAATCACTAATCATCAATTTGTAAAAAAATGTATGGGTCGAAAAAAAGATGTTCTATTGATTTCACCAGATGGCGGAGCACTTAAAAAGATCTACAAAGTATCCCAATTTCTCGGTGGTCTTCCAGTAATCGAATGTAGTAAAATAAGAGATGTTAAGAATGGTCAATTGACTGGATTTACCGTTTATGCAGATGACTTAAAAGGAAAACCTTGTTATATCGTAGATGATATTTGTGATGGTGGTGGAACCTTTTTAGGATTGGCCAAAAAACTAAAAGAGAAAAATAGTGGACCAATTTATTTAGTTGTTTCTCATGGAATATTTAGCAAAGGATTAAATGAATTGGAAAAGGAATTTGCAGGAATTTTTTCCACCAATGCCTTTTCAACTTTAAAACATAAATCATTAAAACAAATTAAACTAGAAACACTTTTATAAAACCGCTATTGGTATCGATCGCGATTAAAGAGGGCAAATAAATATTTGCCCACGCACTTAAA